>JALOQT010000012.1 GCA_025453375.1 Phycisphaerales bacterium
TCAAGGACATCCGCTTTGAGAACGGCAGCCGCACAGGCACCGGCGTCCAGACCCGCTGGGACCTCTTCGGCCTCACGGGCATTCAACCGCCGCAGAACTTTGACGCCGTCGACATGGATCTGCTGCTGGACCTGGCCACCAAGCGCGGCGTCGGCCTCGGGCTTGACTCGGCGTGGCGCTCGCAGGATGGTCGCGGCTCGTTCTTCGGCTACTGGCTGCCCAGCGACTCAGGCACCGACGTCCTGCAATCCGGCGAACGACGCGACCGTGCCAGCGACGGCCGCGGCATGGCCCTCTTTGACCAGCGCCTCGACCTGGACTCCAACTGGCGGCTCTTCCTGGAAGGCAGCCACATCTCCGACGAGACCTTCGTCGCCAGCTATGACCCGCTGCTGGCCGAAACGCGGCGGGAGTTCCGTACGGGCGTCAACCTGCGCTACCTCAATGACAACACGAGTTTCAACCTCCGCGCCCAGGGCAACCTCAACGACTTCTCACCCAACGAATATCTCCTGCAGAGCCAGGGCTTCACGACGCGCACACTGCCGGAGATCAGCTACGCACGCGTCGCCGATGACCTCTGGGCCGACTCGCCGGGGCTGATCACCTGGACGCATGAATATCGCCTGGGACGCGTCGGACTGGATTTCTTCGAGCCCACTGCGTCGGACCTGGGATTCAGCAACGCCAGTCGCGCCCAGCGTGCCTTCGGGCTCAATCCCAATCAGTCCTTCGCGCAGCGACTGCGTGCGGCAGGCTTCAGCGAAGCCGGCGTCAACCGGGCCGACACGCGCCAGCAGCTGGCGGTCAACCTCAACGCCGGGCCGGTCAAAGTCACGCCATTTGTCGTCGGTCGGGCCACGTGGTATGACGACTCATTCACCGCGCTGGCCCCGGCAGGCAAGGACGAAGACCTGCGCTGGTGGACCAGCGCAGGGGTCCGCCTCAGCACGACGATGCAGCGCGTCCTGGCCGATGCACGGTCGGACTTCCTGGACATCAACGGTCTCCGCCACATCATCACCCCGTCGCTGACCGCCTGGACCGCCGGCACCAATCGTGCCAGCAGCACCCTGCCCACCTTTGACCCCACCGTCGAGGGCATCACCGAAGGCAGCAGCGTCGTCTTCGGAATCGACCAGACCCTTCAGACCAAACGCGGCATCGCCGACCGGCGCGGCATCGCCGAAGGCTCGATCGATGCCGGCACCGGTCACGTCGCCGACTGGCTCAAGCTCCGCACCGAGGCCGGCTTCAGCACGCCCGACACCGACACGCGCGGGCCCATCGCGCGGTTCGTCGACGTGCGCCCGGAACTCTCCAACCCGCGCGACTTTGTCGGCGTTGATGCCGCGATGCTGCTGACCGATGCACTCACGCTGACGACCAGCAACACCTATGACATGGACGCCGGCCAGAACAGCCGCACAACGGCGGGCGTGCAGGTCGATCACTCGCGCGACTTCCGGACGTTTGCAGAGCTGCGGTTCATCAACCCGCTGGATGCGACGTTCGTCGACCTGGGGCTGGACTATCGCCTGACCAGCAAGTACACCTTCGCCGCAGTGGCCACGCTCGACACCGAGCAAGTCGAGTTCCAGACCGTCAACGTCCGCCTGGATCGCGAGTTCCCCGATCTGACGCTCTCGGTGAAGGTTGGCTACGACGACATCACCAACGAGCTGAACACCGGCGTGCTGGTGACGCCACTGGGGCGCAACCGTCGGGCTGAGCAGCTCCGGCGCCTCGGTCGCGATCGCTTCCTCGACCCGCTGGTGCCCGTCAGCGGGCCGACGGCCGACGCCCCGCAGTGATCGATCCGTACGGATGACGTTCGGACTTTGCATCGCGGCGGGGGTCTCGGGCGAATGTCTTGCGCGTCGTGCCGGTCTGGACAACATGGGCAAGTCCGAAAAAATTTGTGAAACTCCGCACATCTTGTTGTTTCAGAGCCGAAACAGGACGATGATTCGCTGAAGCAAGGATCGCTCTCTATGGCCCGGACCCGCCGAGTTCGTTCGACCAACACCAACCGCGCCGCGGGCAGCCGCGCGAAGGTCGTCTGGTTGTCCCTGATGGGTGCCATGACTGCCCTTGGCGGGCTGCTGCTGGTGCTGAACCCCCGTGGTACGCCCCACGCCGGTGGCCGTTCGATGCCGGCCCTGGCCGCGACTGGCACGCAGAGCCAGCTCGAACCGATCTTCACCAGCCTCCGCGCTCCGCTGGCCAATGGCCAGTGGCAGGCGATCATGATCCATCACAGCGACACGGGCTTCGGCTCGCAGTCGACCATCGCCCAGGCACACAAGCGCGCTGGCTTGGTCAAGATGGGCCACCACTTCCTGATCGGCAACGGCGCGGGCATGAGCGATGGCGAGATCCACGTCGGCGAACGCTGGCTCAGCCAAGAACCCGGCGCTCACGCGATCATCGACACCAACAGCGCCTGGTTCAACAAGCATGCCATCTCGATCTGCCTGATCGGCGACGGCGACCAGCAGCCCTTCACCCGCCAGCAGATGGCCCGCCTGCTCCAACTCGTCGACGCCCTCCGCACCGAGCTGAACATCCCGGCCGACCGCGTCTACCTGCAGTCGGACGTGACCCAGAAGACGACCGACCCGGGCCGCAAGTTCCCGGTTCAGGAGTTCCGCGAGCAGTTGAGCCGCCAGTAAATCTGGCCGATCCGACAGGCTCTGCACACACCCAGTCAGCGCTTTTCCCGCCCCGGACGCCCGGGGCGGTTTTCTTACTGCCTCGATGTCGTATCAGTTCGCGGGCCGAGAACAGGCTTTCATGCAAGCCGAGATGTCCGGATGCGTTGAAAAAACTGGTTGTGTCAGGCGTTTCTCGGAAACCACCCGGCCCGCGCCAGCGAAGGTTCAAGCAACGTGCCATTCGGCACGACGAACGACCTGACGGTTGTCGAGGAGGTGGATGCTGCCGCGCGGCGGTATACTCCCCGGCTCGCCAGTGGCGTCGCCCGGTTACGGGATCGCCACTGGAACGACCAACCGCTGTGGACACAGGGACAGCCCTGGACACGCCGGAAGGGCCATGGTCGGGGTTGCCTGCCTGTCTGTCCGGCAACCCGAAAGCAAAGTGGGTGTGCCCATGTCTGTTCTCTCGCATCGTCCTGCCAACCTTCGAGGATCCTCGGTGAACGTGTATCGGAAAGGTGACGTGATTGAGGGCTACCGCGTCGAGGCCGAACTGGGCCGCGGGGCGGAGTCGATCATTTACGTCGTCCAGGACCCGTCCTCCAAGGAGATCTGGGCCCTGAAGCACGTCGTCAAGGAGACCGAGAAGGACGAACGCTTTCTGGAGCAGACCGAGGCGGAGTACGACATCGGCAGCCGGCTGAAGCACACGACCATCCGGGGGATGCACAAGCTCATCAAGAAGCGCGTCAGCATGTTCGGCGCGGTCAATGAGATGTTCCTGCTGATGGAACTGGTCGATGGCGTGAGCCTGGAGAAGCAGCCGCCGACGACGCTCGAGGGGGCATCGGGCATCTTCGAGCAGGTCGCCAAGGCGTTGGCCTATATGCACGATCGCGGCTACGTGCATGCGGATATGAAGCCGAACAACATCGTCGTCGATGGCGATGGGCAGGCCAAGGTGATCGACCTCGGCCAGAGCTGCGCGGTCAACACGGTCAAGAAGCGGATTCAAGGGACGCCGGACTACATCGCGCCGGAACAGGTGCACCGCCGCCCGATTACGGGCAAGACGGATGTGTACAACCTGGGCGCGACGATGTATTGGTGCCTGACGCGTCAGTATGTGCCCACGGCGCTGGCCAAGAGTGACAGCCTGGTGGGCAGCGTGGATGACTCGCTGATGCCCAAGCCCAAGCGGCCGATGGAGATCAACAGCCGCGTGCCGGAGATCTTCGACAAACTGATCATGGACTGCGTCGAGGTCGAGCCGGCCCTGCGCCCGGAGATGGCTGAAGTGGCCGACCGGCTGAACCTGATCCGCGGCAAACTGCTGGCCGAGGCTGAACTGCGCAAGAGCGGCGGGTTTCGCCGGATCAGTGCGGAGTGACGTGGGGCGTGGGGCGTGGGGCGTGAGACGTCGGAGAGACGCACCCTCATCCGCCTTCGCTCGCTGCCCCCCCCAACGCTCGCTTGGCACCTTCTCCCGCGTGGCGGGAGAAGGGTGTGAGGTAGAAGAGCGTGATGCGTTTCCGCCGCTGGCTGGGGTGCTTCCTACGCTCGGCCGATGCCTGACGCGATCATTTTCGATGATGGACTTGGCAAGCTCGGCGCGCTGACGGACCTTCGCGCGGCGTTTGACCTGCGGACCGGCGCGTGGACCAGTGCCTGGCGGCTTCGTCGCTTGCTGGACCTGAATGTGCTGGGGCTGGTCACGCCTGGGGCTGGCGCGGCCGGAGACAGCCGCGCTGCCACGCGGGCGGCGGCGCTGGCGACGGTGACCAGTGAGTATCACGCGTATGCCAAGCAGATCGCGCGGGCGGCTGATGCGTTGCTCTCGATCCCTGCTGGGACGCTGGTGATCAATGGGCGGTGCGTGCTGCCGCCGGAGGAAATCGGCAGACTGGAACTTGGCCAGGCGCTGGTGGAGAAGGTGACGGGGCATGTCATCGCGGCGCGGTTTACCAAGGCTGAGCACTATGTCGAGTTTTTCAAGTCATTCTCCGCATCGGTTGCGCCGTGGACGATCAGCGTTGAGCGGCGGGTGATGCTCAGCAGGCCGTGGCACATTCGGACGTTTCGCGATCAGGCGTTGACGCAGGACCTGCTGGATATCGCCGCGGGCGGAGAGAGCAGCAGCGAGATTCCTGAAGGCGTGACCGTCATCGGCGATGCGCCGCTGCTGATCCGCGATGATCACGGGGCGAAGGTTTATCCGGGGGTGATCATCGATGTTGAGCACGGGCCGGTGGTGATTGACGAGCACGCGACGGTGCGGCCCGGGGCGGTGCTGATCGGGCCGCTGTACGTCGGGCGGCATGCGACCGTGCTGGACAAGGCCCTGATCAAGTCCAACACCAGCATCGGGCCATGGTGCAAAGTTGCCGGTGAGGTCGGCGGCACGATCTTCCAGGGCTACGCCAACAAAGCGCACGACGGGCACCTAGGCGACAGCTACGTCGGCCAGTGGGCCAACCTGGGCGCGGGGACGACCAACAGCAACCTGCTCAATACCTATGGCGAGGTGACGATGCGGGCGACGGCACAGGACTCACTTGAACGTACCGGCGAGCAGTTCATGGGGGCGATCATCGGCGATCACGTCAAGACGGCGATCTGCACGCGGATCATGACCGGTGCGACACTGCACACCGGCGCGATGATCGCGATGACAGCGGCGGTGAGTGGCAACGTGCCGCCCTTTGCGTGGTGCACAGATGAACACCCCCCTGGGACCAAGACGTTCCGCCTCGACAAATTTCTGGACATCGCACGGACGGTGATGGGGCGGCGGAAACTGACGATGAGCGAGGCTTATGCCGCGCTGGTCGGTGCGGTGCATGGTGGGTGAGTTGGACTCATGAAGCAGGAGAATTACTCCAGAGGCCCAGAGGGCCCGGAGTCGTAAGTGTCAAGAATGCGACGTCGCGTAGCATGTCACGTCGGCCGCTTCGACCGAAAGTCAAACGCTGATCGTCAATCCTCCCCCTCTGGGCCTCTGGAGTTCATACTTGCCCACTTCGACGCTGTATCTGATCGACGGATATGCCCAGTTTTTCCGGGCATTTCATGCGATTCGTACGCCGATGAGTTCGCCGGTGACCAAGGAGCCGACGAATCTGACGTTTGGGTTTTTGGGGATGATGCTCAAACTGGTGCGCGGGCAGGCGAAGATGGGCGGGCCGCCGTCGCATGTGGCGGTGGCGATTGATGTCAGTGGCGATACGGAGACGTTTCGCAGCTTCTTGTATCCGGAGTACAAGGCCAACCGGCCGCCGCCGCCGGAGGGGCTGATCCCGCAGGTGCAGCGGTGCATCAGCGTCCTGGAAGCGATGAAGGTGCCGGTGATCGGCGTGGAGGGCTTCGAGGCGGATGATGTGATCGCGACGCTGGTGACGAACATCCGCGCGGCCCATCCGGACACGCGCGTGCGCATCGTCAGCAAGGACAAGGACCTCAAGCAGCTTCTTGAGCCGGGGTGGGTCGAGTTGTATGACATTCACACCGACACGGTGATTGACGCCGCGATGCTGAAGGCCGAGACGGGGCTGGAGCCGCGGCAGGTGATCGACATGCTGGCGCTGATGGGCGACAATGTTGACAATGTGCCGGGCGTCGAGGGCGTGGGCGAGAAGACGGCCGCGGCGCTGATCGCTGAGCACGGGTCGATCGATGCGCTGCTGGCCAATGCGTCGTCGATCAAGGGCAAGCGGGGCGAGAACATTCGGGCGGCGAAGGACCTGCTGGCGCTCTCACGCCAACTGGTGTCGCTGCGGCATGATGCGCCGGTGCGGCTGGATTTGGCCAGCGCCGCGCTGGGCAGGATCGATCTTGGCGTACTGATTCCGATCTGCAAGGAACTGGGGTTCAATCGATATCAGGACGAGGTGAGGCAGTTGCTGGGCGAGGCGCCGGTGATGCCAGCGGGCGGCGATGGCGCGGCCACGACTGCATCGGCCCACCCCACCCCCACTGCTGGAGGCACGCGGAGCGGTGGAGGTGGTGCGGGCGGCGGGCGTGCGAGCAAGGCGGCGAAGGACACCGGGCCGTCACTGTTTGATTCGCCAGGCCCGCTGTTTGCCGATGCGGCGCAGGGCCAGGGCGGTGCGGGCGGCGGTGCAGTGGCGCTCAGCCAGCCGCATAACGCTTCGTATCGCAGCGTGCGGACGAAGGCGGAGCTTGCTGAACTCGTCGCGACGCTGAAGGCTGCGGCGTGCTTCGCGTTTGACACGGAGACGACCGGCCTCTCACCGATCGATAGCAAACTGTGCGGGCTGAGCTTCAGCACCGCGCCGGGCAGCGGGTGGTATGTGCCGGTGCGGTCGCCGGAGATGGCGACGCATCTGGACGAGGCGACGGTGCTGGCGGCGCTGCGACCAGTGCTGGAGGACCCCAGCAAGGCCAAGTGCGGGCACAACCTGAAGTTTGACATGATGGTGCTGCGGCAGGCGGGCGGCGGAGGCGGCAGGGGCGTGCGTGTCGGCGGATTCGGCGATGGCAGAGCGGCGGCGACGTGCTTTGACAGCATGGTGGCAAGCTACTTGATCGATGCAACGCGATCGAGCCACTCGCTGGATGCGCTCTCGCTGGCGCTGCTGAATCACAGCAACATTTCGATCACGGAACTGATCGGCAGCGGCGCGGGGCAGCGGACGTTTGACACGGTGGCGGTGGAGGCGGCGACGCAGTACGCCGCGGAAGATGCGGATATGGCCCTGCGGCTGCGCGAGGCGATGCTGCCGGAACTGATGCGGTTGGGGCTGGAGGAGTTGTTTACACGCGTGGAGATGCCGCTGGTGGAGGTGCTGGCGGAATTGGAACTCAACGGCTTCACGGTTGACGCGGCGGAACTGGATCGCCAGCGTGCGCGGCTGGCGGGGCAGATCGACGCGCTGCGTGTGCAGATCGATGATGCGTCGATGCAGGCGGTGGGGCGGACGATCAATCCGGATAGCCCGAAGCAACTGTCGGAACTGCTGTTTGGCAAGCCAGACGCCGCGCCGGGCAGCGAGGGGCTGGGGCTCAAGCCCGTCAAGCGGACGGCGACGGGGTTCAGCACGGATATCGAGGTGCTGGAGAAGCTGAGTGCTGATGCGAGCGTCAGCACGCCGATCCCGCAGTTGATCCTGGACTATCGCCAACTGACGAAGCTGACGAGCACGTATCTGGTGGCGATCAAGGACGCGATCAACACGACGACCGGACGCGTGCACGCGAGCTTCAACCAGACAGTCGCGGCGACGGGGCGGCTGTCCAGTAGCGATCCGAATCTGCAGAACATTCCGATTCGCACGGAGATCGGCCGCGAGATTCGCAAAGCGTTTGTTGCGGCGCCGGGGTGTGTGCTGATCAGTGCAGACTATTCGCAGATTGAGCTGCGCTTGCTGGCACACTTGTCGCGCGATCCGGCGCTGATCGAGGCGTTTGAGCAAGGTGCGGACATTCACGCGGCGGTGGCGGCGCAGATTCACAATGTGCCGCTGGAGAAGGTGACCAAGGACCAGCGCAGCGGGGCGAAGATGGTCAACTTCGGGATCGTCTACGGCGTGACGCCCTATGGCCTGGCGCGAAGGCTCGGCTGCTCGACGAGCGAGGCGGAGGCGATCATCACGGGGTACAAGAAACGGTTTGCGGGGATCACGACGTTCCTGCAGGAGTGCGTCGATCATGCCCAGCGGCATGGATATGTCGAGACGATGCTCAAGCGGCGCCGGCCGATTCCGGAGATTGACAGCACCAATCCGTCGCGACGCGCGTTTGCCGAGCGCACGGCGATCAACACCGTCGTGCAAGGCTCCGCGGCGGACCTGATCAAACTGGCGATGATCGACCTGCACGCACGGCGCAATGGCGAGCTGGCCGGCAGCCGGATGCTGCTGCAGATTCACGACGAACTGGTGTTTGAAAGCCCGCAGGATGATGCGACTCGCGTGCGGGAGGTGATCGTCTCGCGGATGGAGGCGGCGATGCGGCTGAGCGTGCCGCTGAAGGTAGATGCGACGATCAGTGCGAACTGGTTTGACGAGTAGGCGCGCGGGCGGGCAGGGCACATCATGGGAGAAACCATGACGGATCGCATCTCGAAGCGCATCAGAGGGTGTATGACGCCGACGATCATTCTCGCCAGTGTGCTTGCCGTGGCCGGGCTTGTGTTCATCGTGCTGGGTTGGCCGCTGATGCGCGGTCGCGTGAAGCCCAATGGGCTGTATGGCTTCCGCACGGCCACATCGCTCTCGAGCGAGGTCATCTGGTATCCAACCAATCGCCTGACGGGGCAGATCGCCTTCGCGGCCGGCTGGGTGATGCTCGCGGGGGTGGGCGTGATGGTGTGGCTGGCTGTCTCGCCGGAAGTGCTGGCGATCGTCGGCGTGGGGATCGCGCTGCTCGCGGCGTTGCTGATGGTGGTGCTTGGGCTCTCGCTGCAGAGCCGGTTGGCGGCGGCGACCGGGACCGGCTCGGCTCGCTACCAGAAGTGAAACTTCTGCGGCAGGGTGATGGTCGTTGGTCGGCTGATGCGTGACTGCTCGAAGTTGATAGCTGGCGACTCGTTATTCCAGCCCATCTGATAGGGCGGAATCGTCTGCACCGCACCATCAACGCTGAGACGATTGCCCGGCTTGAGGATGCCGAAGAAGTTCTCCGGCAGGCTCTGGGTCATGCGAGACTCGGTCGTCGCGTGCGCCGCGGCGACCCACTCACTGCCAGCGTAGTAGACGACCGTATCAGCGGCGATGACTGCATCAGACTGATTATTGTGAATCTCAGCCAGCGCGGGCACAGCGCGGCCAGGGCGAGCGCGATAGAGCGGGGATGCCGGATTCACGCCCGTGACGATCGGGCCGCGCTGCGTCACGCCGATCACGAATGTGTAGTCGGACGTGCCTGGATCGCGATTGAGGCGATCGCGATAGATGCCATATGCCGGCGCTGTCACGGGGATGTTGTCGTTGACTGGCACGGCCACGGGGCATTTGAGGATCGGCGTTTCCCAGCGATTCTCGGCGCCGGGTTTGGGATGCTCATTCCAGCCGTAGCCATTGACCATCGAGTTCATGATCGATGAGCCGATGATGTGCAGATCGTCATAGCGAAGCACGATGAAGCGACCATCGCTGGGGCGACGCGAGATCGAGACATTCACGCGCGGCATCACGCCCTTGAAGTCGTCGGCGTAGGTGATCAGGCCGATGCCAATCTGGCGAAGATTGGCCGAGCAGGCCGTCAGACGTGCCGCGTTGCGAGCGCTGGCCAGCGCAGGCAGCAGCAGCGCAACGAGGATCGCGATGATCGCGACAACCACGAGCAGTTCGATGAGCGTGAAGGCACATCGACACTCGGCTCGCTGGCGAGCACAACGTTGACACGACTGATTCGGAGAGTCCACCTGCTGCTGATTCACGCGGTCGCTCCTGAACTGGGCTGGTCGTGTCAGCGGAGCCGATGAAATCAGCCAGATCGATCAGGCATGATGGCCATCAACGTGGCCACCAGTGTGCTGATCCATGACTGCGGCCAGACACGACGGAATCGGGGGGAACTTCAACACAGAACGCCACAGAGTCATCCGTTCGCTGGGATAGCCAGCGCGGTTCATCATCCACTGCAACATGGCCGAGTGACGGGGCACACCCGCCAGCGGGGCAACCTGATCGGGCCGGCCGATCGCACTGATCGTCTCGGGCACGGGGATGGCATCGCACTGCGGCCCGCGCATGTAGGGCAGTTCGCCGTTGACCAGCGAATGCACGTTCAGTTGCAGGCCGTCGCGAATCAGGCCATCGGCGAGGACCACCTCGTGGACCACGCGCTCGCACGGGGCGGTGAGCATCATGATCATGGCATGACGTGGCCCGCCGCGGACCGGCAGCCCGCTGATGCGCTCGGCCATGACAATGTCCACCAGCCCGCGCACGCCGACGTGCCCGGGTGCCAGTTCATCCTCGACAGTGACGCCACCGATGACTCGGCGGGAGATCAATGGCAGCGGCGAAGAAGAGAACCGCGCGACGACGCCCGGGCCATCGTGCGAGAGTGAGCCGTCACTCAACGGCTCACGCCGCGCGCCGGCCAGCGGTCCATCGGACGCGGCAGGCGTGTTTCGGCCGAGCAGCCATGCGACGTCCGACCGCGTGCGCTTGAGGCCGAAAAATCCGCGCAGCCGCAGCAGAGTCGGCCGCATGCCCGCCGGGCCTGGCAGCAGAATGTCCAGTTGATAGCACGTGGCTACTTGCAGGCCCAG
>JALOQT010000300.1 GCA_025453375.1 Phycisphaerales bacterium
AACAGCATCGTCAGCAGCCAGCCACTGACGAAGCCTGGGGCCGCTGATGGGTCGAGGTTGCGCCACGCGTCAAACGGCGTGAGGGGGTTGAAGATCAGGACGTTCCACCCCTGGCCAAGCGCCAGCAGCACGCCGCCGAGGACCGGCAAGAGCGCGACGTTGACCAGCGGGCCACCGGCGGTGGTGATGAAGTTGGCCTTCCATGTGTGTGGGGGGCGGCAACTGGCCAGGCCGCCGAGGGGCCACATGAGGATGTCGTCGGCCTCGCCACCGACCCAGCGACAGGCAAAGCAGTGGCCAAACTCGTGCAGCAACACCAGCACGAACAGCGAGCCGAGCATCCAGAGTTGCCCGGCGAGGATGCCGGAGGCTCCGCCGAGGTTGGGCACGATCTGGAAGACCATCCACGCGATGTAGAGCAGGCCGACGCGCACGGCGATGCCGCGGAAGGAGCCCATGGGCAGGGCCCAGTCCAGCGGGTTGTCCGTCGGGGCGATGACGCGGCGCCAGAAGCCGCCACGCCCCCCCCCACCACTACCCCCCCCACCACCGCCGCCGCGGCTGGGCCATGGATTGCGATCGGAGGATGGTGGGCGAAACGCGCTCATGCTGATGTGTGTATCGGCTGGAGGGTGGATGGTTGTGCGGGAGTTGGAATGTTTATGTCGATGCCGCGTGGCTCGGAGATGGCTTCGTAGATTCGGACATCGGCGGCAGTTAGAGGCCTCTCGAAGAGAGGGGGTACCCATCAATCGGAGACTTGACAGACTCAGCTTGCGGGCAGCCACCCGGCGCGCTGGGCGTGCCACAGGGCGGCGATGGATTTGGCGTCGTGGAGGGTTGATAGCGAGGCAGCGGCAGGGTCACCCGGGCGTGGGAAGGGTGCCGTTCGGGCGGCGTCGAGGCGGGCCATCACCTCCGCGGGGGAGAGCGGGACGACGCGGATGTCCTCGTATGGCTCGAGCCTCTGGCCGACGTGCCGCAGGCGACGGGCACCGACGACGTGCATGATCTCGTCAGTCAGGCCGGGGGTGGTGTAGTACCACGCCAGGTGGCGGAGTTCGGCGGCTTCGTAGCCGGCTTCTTCGATCAGTTCGCGTCCGGCGCAGGCGACGGGGTCCTCCGGTGTGCCGCCGGGGCCGGTGCGCTCAAGTGTGCCGGCGGGCAGTTCGAGCAGGGCACGGCCGACGGTGACGCGGTGGTTGGTGATCAGCACGATGCGGCCATCATCGAGCACCGGGACGATCACGACTGCGCCGGGGTGACGGACGACGTGCTTGATGTACGCCGCGGCGGGATCGGTACTGCGCGAGGGCTGGATGACCAGCTCGTCATAGTCGTATTTCTTGCCCGTCAGCAGCGTGCGGCGGGAGAGGATCGTCGGCGCAGAGGGCTGATCGTCGGCAGGCATGGCCAACGGTAGCGCCGCGCGGCGGAGCGATGACCGTGCGAGTGACGTGACGAGCGGGCAACGCGCCGCGAGGTTTACGCGTCTGTGCGGTCGACGACGCGGAACTGCTCACGCTCCAGCCGCCCGCGGACGGGGTAGTCCTTGCGCAGCGGGTGGGCGGGGTAGGTCTCCCACGTCAGGATGCGGCGGAGGTCCGGATGATTGCGGAAGCGGATGCCCAGCATGTCGAAGATCTCGCGTTCCATCCACTCGGCGCCGGGCCAGAGGTCCGTCACGCTATCGAGGTAGAGCGCGGGGTCGTCGGCGATGCCATCGGTCGGCAGGGAGGGGTCGAGGAACGTCTTGATGAAGAAGGTGTCCTCTCGGGCCAGGCAGCGGACGATCCAGATGACAGCAAAGCGGCCGATGGTCTGGGCGGGGTAGTTGAGGTAGTCGACGCCGACGATGTCGACGAGGAAGTCGAAGTTGGCCTTCGGCTCGGTCTTGAGCATGGCCAGAATGTCGTGTGCGTCGGCGGGCTGGACGATCAGGGTGCTCTGGCCGCGGAACTCGGTCGCCTTGAAGCTGCGGCCCGGGAAGCGCTCCTTGATGAGGGCGAACATCGGGTGATCCAGCTTGGGCGCGGGCTTGCTCATGGTCGGCGAGTATACGCCGCGGCGTTGCGGGTGTTGGTGGCGGACGCGTGGCTTAGAGCAGGTCGTCGTCGAGATCGTCACCCAGGCCGGCGATGTCCGGGCGCATGGCGCGGCGTTCGGCGTCGGGGATTGAGGCGTGATCAGCGCGGCTGGCCGAGCTGCCGCCGCCGCCGATGCTGCCCGCACCCCCACCCCCACCACCGCCCCCCCCACCACCACCGCGCCCGGCGGTGGGCGTGGGCATTTCGCGGGGGAGTTGGCCATCGAGGAAGCCGGCGAGCTTGCGCGAGCGGACCGGGTTCTGCAGTTTGCGAATCGCCTTGGCCTCGACCTGGCGGACGCGCTCGCGTGTGACGCGGAAGATCTTGCCGACCTCTTCGAGGGTGTAGGTGTAGCCGTCGCCGATGCCGTAGCGGAGCTTGATGATCTCTCGCTCGCGATAGGTGAGGGTCTTGAGGACCTGCTCGATGCGGTGGCGTAGGCTGGCATCGCTGACGCGCGTGTCGGGGCCGACTTCGCGGTCGTCGGCGACGAAATCGCCGAAATTACTGTCCTCCGTGTCGCCGACGGGCTTGTCGAGGCTCGCCGGTGGGCGGGCGCTCTTGAGCACACGGTGCACCTCCTGCGGGCTCATCTTGGCGCGGGCGGCGACTTCGGGGATCGTCGGCTCGATACCGGTTTCCTGGAAGAGTTCCTTCTGCACCTGGCGGATTTTGCCGGTCGTCTCGATGACGTGCACCGGGACGCGGATGGTGCGGGAGTGGTCGGCGATCGCGCGGGTGATGGCCTGACGGATCCACCACGTGGCATAGGTGCTGAACTTGTAGCCGCGTTTGTACTCGTATTTGTCGACGGCGCGCATCAG
>JALOQT010000301.1 GCA_025453375.1 Phycisphaerales bacterium
CGCAGCGCAGCCCGCACGGCCGACATCGCGCTCGCCCCGCTGGCAACCCCCGCATCTCGGGCGGGTGTGCTCGTCGCGCTGGCCGAGGCGATGGAGCAGGCTTCGACGCGCCTGCTCTCGCTGGCTGTACGCGAGACGCATCTGACGGTCGATGAACTGCAACCGGAACTGGCGCGGGCGACGGGCACGCTGCGGCTGTTCGCTTCAACGATCACCTCGCGCCAGTGGACCGCGGCGGTGATTGACCGCGGCGTGAAGGCGACGCGCGGCGGTGCGGGGGTTGCGAGTTTGCGGCGCTTCGATGTGCCGCTCGGGCCGGTGGCGGTGTTTGGGGCGAGCAACTTTCCGTTTGCGTATGGCGTGCTGGGGGGCGACACAGCCAGTGCGCTCGCTGCGGGATGCCCGGTGATCGTCAAGGAGCATCCGGCCCATCCGCGCCTTGGCCGGGCACTGTTCGCGCTGGCGACGCGAACACTGACATCACTGCATGGCCGCGCGGCGGCGAGGGCGATGCTCAACTACGTGCAGCATGCCGACGCATGCGATCTGGCCCCAGCGCGGGCTTTGCTGGCCGATCCGCGGATCGCGGGCGTGGGGTTCACGGGATCGCACGCAGTCGGGCTGGCGGTCGCCGCGGCGTGCGCGGGGCGGGCGGTGCCGATCCCGGCGTATTGCGAGATGGGTGCGCCCAACCCGGTGGTCATCAGCAGCGCGGCGCTGGAGCAGCGCGGCGAGGCGATTGCCGAGAGTCTCGCCGCGAGCATCCTGCTGCGGCATGGCCAGCAGTGCACGAGGCCAGGGTTGATTTTCTTCGACCCTGCGGAGGCTGGCGGGCAGGCGTTCGTCCTGCGAATGTGCGAGTTGATCGACGCGGCGCCCACACGCACGATGCTGGCCCCGTGGATTGCCGATGCGTATGGCCGGAGGGTCGCCGCACTCGAGGAGCATCCTCACGTCGCCATTCGCGCCGGCGACACGCGAAGGCTCCAAGGCGGCATGGCTTCGCCCGTGCTCTTCGAGGCGCACGCTGATGCGTTTGACCGCCGCCACGCTGATAACGGCATGGACGCGACGCTGAGCGACGAAGTCTTCGGCCCCTGCGCGATCCTGATCCCGACGCGCGAAATGCTTCTGGCCGACCTGCTGCCACCGGCCGCGCTGACGTGCACGCTGATCGGCCACACGAACACCGCTCGCGACGCGGCGTTCTTTGGGACGCTCATGCCGCGGGCCGCGCGCATCGCTGGGCGGGTGATCATCAATGGCGTGCCGACGGGCGTCCGCCCGAGCGCGGCGATGGTGCACACCGGCCCGTTCCCCGCGACCAACTGCCCGCAGTGGACCGCCGTCGGGCCGGAGGCGATTCGCCGGTGGCTGCGGCCCGTGTGCATTCAGAATGCCGACGCACGCGTGGCCGGGTTGATCACGGCTTCTTGATCGTCTGCAGCATCGCATCAAAGGCGGGCAGCACTTCATCGACTGCCTGCTTCGGCCCGGTGACGCGGACCTGCACCGGGCGGTTGCCGCCGTCGATGTAGAGGCCGACGAAACGCGTGTTGGCCACCGCCGCCGCAGCGCCGCCCGTTGGGTTCATGCCGGCGTAGGTGCCCGTCATTTCGATGCGAGTGATGTTCAGGCCGCCGATAGTGCTGGTGGTGATCTTCGGCTCGCCGGCGTCGCTCATCTGGCGCTGCCAGCGCTGCAGGTTGGCCTGCACACCGCCGCCCTCGACGGCGAAGAACGCCGCACGGACCTCACCTGCCGCGTGCTCCTTCCGCAAATCAGCCACAGGCGCGAAGGGATTGTCGCGGATCGGCGCGGGCTTCCAACCCTCGGGGGCGAAGAAGGCGATGCCGCCGACGAGGATGGTGTTGCCATCAGTCGCCGCGGGCGGCGGGATGATGCCGGTGCTCGTCGCGCCGCCGGCGGCGGGCTGCGCGGCTGGGGCGGGCGTGGCAGGTTGCGGGGTCGCCGGTGCGGCGGGCGCGGCCGGGGCCGAGCGATTCGCTGGCGACGGCGGCATCGGCGGCGGGCCCTTCTGCTCGCAACCACCGAGGCTCAACCCGCCAGCCAGCACCGCCCCACACCCGATGATCATGCCGGTGCCAAGCAGCCGAGATACGCGCGACGCGACAGTCTTCTTGCTCATGGCCAAGCGTAGAACGCACGGCCCAGTGGCGCGAAGCACGCGCGGGCGACCAGCCTTACTGACCCCGCAGCAGCCGCTCGGCCAACTGCTCGGGCAGTTGCGGGATCGCGCGGATCTTGGCCACGACCGCTTCAACGTCATACGCCACGCGGCAGAATCGCACGCCACGCTCGTCGAGGATCACATAGCTCGCCCGCGGATCCATATCGCGCGGCTGGCCGACAGAGCCGACGTTGACGATCGCCTTCTCCGTCTCGTTGAACAGATACATGCTGTCGGTCAGCTCGCCCGGCGGATAGAAATCCGGCTCGTCAGTAAAGACGCCCGGCACATGCGTGTGCCCGACGACGCAGACTTTCGCGACGCGCTCGAAGATCGTCGCCAGTTTGTCCGGCGCTTCGTCCACATCCTCCGGGAAGATGTATTCGTTGATCGGCCGGCGCGGCGAGCCGTGACTGGCCAGCAGACTCGTCCGCCCATCCGGGCACGTCTCGACGACACGCACGCGCAACTGACCCAGGAACTCATATCGCGCACGCCGGATCTGGTCGTCCGGCTCCTGATCGAGGCGGTCGCGCGTCCAGTATGCCGCGCTCTCGGCGGCGCGGTTGAAGTTCGTCGGCTCGTAGAGGACGCCAAAGTCATGGTTGCCCATGAGCGACCACTCGCAGCGTTCGCGGACGAGGTCGACACACGGGCCGGGGTCGGGGCCGTAGCCGATGATGTCGCCCAGGCAGATC
>JALOQT010000302.1 GCA_025453375.1 Phycisphaerales bacterium
TGAACGCCTCGTCGAACCCACCGGCCTCATCGCCGACCCGACCGCCCCCGATCGCCCCGCGCGCCTCGAATATCGCTTTACCAGCAGCGATGACCGCACAGACTCGCGCGTGATCGACCTCGTCCCCCCGCCATCAATCCAGCGGGCCGAGGCGACGATCACCCCGCCGCGCTACGCCAGCCACCTGCCGACGCGCACGCTCGACCTCGGCCCCGGCAGTGACGAACGCGCGACAATCCCCGGCGTGCTGCCCGGCTCAACCGTGCAACTCCGCCTCGCCTTCAACAAGCCCGTCGCCGCCCTGCCCTCGACGCCCGCCGGTCGCACGCCCGAGCAACTCACCGCACTCCTCGGCCCGGACATCGCCGCGGTGCTGACCACTTCGCCCACCAGCGGGCCTGCACCGACCTTCATCAGCGAAGATGGCGGCGCAGCATGGCTGCTCGGCTGGACGCACCGCAGCACCGTCCGTCTGCTGCCGCGGCCGACAGACACGCAGGGCCTGACCGTCGTCGGCGAGCCGGCATACCGCATCGAACTGCGCGAGGACAAGCCCCCTGAGTCCATCATCACGCAACCCGCCCAAGACACCGACGCACTGGCCACCGCGAAGTTGAGCATTACCGGCCAGAGCCGCGATGATGTCGGCCTCGCCTCCGCCGCGCTTCGCTGGCAGATCGCCACGCGGCCTGGCGGCAGCGCCGGCGCCGCCGCCGAACCCAGCGGCGAACCGACGGACCTGATCCGTCAGACCATCTCCGACCCCAGCACGCTGACGACAGACCTGGCCAGCCCGCTTGATCTGGCGACGCTCAACGTTCGCGTCGGGCAGGAAGTCTGGTTGACGGTGCTGGCGCAGGATCGCTTTGAGATTGATGGCGCCGCCCGCGCGCCTGTCGCCTCGCCCGTGCGTGTCATCCGCATCATCAGCCCCGAGCAATTGCTCGAGCAGCTCTGGGCGGAGCTTGCCGGCGTGCAGCGTGCGGCCCAGCGCCTCAGCGAGCAGCAGCAGGCTTTGGCCGATCGCCTCAAAGCCATGGACGCCAAGACGCCCAGCGGTGCCCAGGCCGAGGTCGCGCGTCGCCAATCCGAAATCAGCGAGCAACTCGCTCGCGCAGGCGAAACCGTCGCACGTGCCGGCCAGCGCCAGCGCGATAATGGCCTGGAAGATGCCGAGCTGGGCGAGGTGCTGCGGCAGGCACGTGAGCTGGCCGAGCAGGCCCGCGGCGCCAGCAGCCGCGCC
The DNA here is from genome assembly GCA_025453375.1 of Phycisphaerales bacterium. GTDB lineage: Bacteria > Planctomycetota > Phycisphaerae > Phycisphaerales > UBA1924 > JAJTGZ01. The sequence goes on from JALOQT010000302.1 coordinate 1,244, forward strand.
GCTCAGGCCGCCCAGCAGGCCGAGGGCGCTTCGCAGAATGACCGCCCAACCGAGGCCGCCGCCAAGCGAGGTGACGCCGCATCTGCCCAGCGTGAGGCGCTGGATCGGCTCGATCAACTCGCCGAAACGCTCGACCGCGGGCAGGACACATGGGCCGCCCGTCGCGGCGTCGAGCGTCTACTCCGAGAGCAAGCCGCCCTCCGCGAAGCCACCAGCGCCATCGCCCCCGAAACGCTTGGCAAACGCCCCGACGAACTGACCGCCCAGCAGCGAGCCGCACTGCAAGACCTGGCCGATCGTCAGGAACAACTCGGCCGCCGCGCCGACGAGGCCTTCCGCAATCTCGATCAGCGGGCCGAGCAGCTCCAGCAGCGTGATGCCGGCGCGGCAGAAAGCCTGCGTGACGCCGCCCGCCAGGGTCGCCAAAGCGGCGCGAGCGATCAGATGCAGCAGGCCGCCCGCAGCGTGCAGCGCAACGCCCAGCAGCAGGCCCAGCAAGCCCAGCAGCGCGCCGAGCAGGCCCTCCAAAACGTGCTGAATCAACTGCGCGATCAGGCCCGCAGCCGCGATGCAGTCCTGCGTCGCCAGCTTGCCTCGCTGACCGAATCGATCGACGAACTGATCACCCGCCAGCGGGCGGTGCTCACCGATCTGGCCGCCGCGCCCGATGACGCCGCTCGCGCCGCGCAGGATGCCCCGCAGATCCGCGTCAATACCTCAACGCTCAGCACCGCCCAGCAAGCCCGCGAGGCCGGCCGCGAAGCCCGAACCGCCGCCCGCCTGCTGGAGGAGGCCGCCGCGGCACAGACCGAAGCGATTACCGCCCTCCGCCGCAAGCCCGCGCCCGATGCACCGCAGGCCGAAGCCGCGATGCGATCAGCACTGACCAAACTCGAAGAAGCCCGCGCCGAAAGCCAGCGCCAGCAGCAGCAGGCCGGCCAGCGCGAGCAGGCTCGCCAGCGTGAGCAGATTCGCCGCCAATACGAAACCCTGCTGGTCGAAGCGACGGCCATTCGCGTCGACAGTGCCGACCTGATCGCCGTCGACCTCGACCGGCGCACCCGTAATCGCGCTCGCGGCCTGGCCGATCGTCACGCCGCGCTGAGCACGCAACTGGCCGACATGCTGGCCAAGACCGCCGAACTGCAAAGCGCTTCGATGATCGCCCTGGCCCATCAACGCATGGAGGCCGCGAACACCTCCGCGGCTGAGCAGTTGCGGGCCGAGCGCGTCGAGCCGCGCCTGCGCATCAGCCAGATGACCGTCGAGCGGGTCCTGCGTCAGTTGATCGAAGCGCTCACCGATCAGCAGCCCACGCCCAACGAGTTCCGCGAGAACGAAGCCGGCGGCGGCGGTGGCGGCGGCCAGCAAGGTGGCAGCCAACCGCTCATCCCGCCCGTCACCGAGCTGCGCCTGCTCCGCAGCATGCAGGACGAAGCCCTGACGCTGACGCGCGAGGCCGACGCGGGCAACGACGCCGCCCTCAAGGCCGAGGCCGCGAGCGTGCAGGCTGCGCTGGCCGGTCGGGCTGAGGCCCTGCTTCAAGCGATGCAGCGTCAACAGCAGGGCGGCGGTGGGGAGGGCGGTGGGGGGGGTGGCGGTGGTGGGGGGGCACCACGGCCCTAGCCGCGCTCATCGCTCCCACAAAAACTTCCACTGCCCGCCCTCCAGCGTCACCCACACGCTGTCATACCTCAGCCCGCGCGATGGGCTGCGCCGCAGCCGCAGTTGATAGACGTTCCGCCCCTGCTGCATCAGTTCAACATCCAGACTCTGCTCGGCAAAGGGCATTCGCCGAAGCAAATCGCGGATGTCCGCCGAGTTCTCACGCAAGAACGCCACCGCATCGGCAGGTTGCCCGCCGTCCTCGACCATGCGCCGCTTCGTCGCGTTGCTGATCAGTTGCGCCAGCATCAGTTCGTCACTCTGCTCCGGCGGCATCGCCAGCAGGCGCGACAGGTTCGCCACAGCATGCCGCGGCGACTCGAGCACCAGTTGCTCACGCCCGCGCTCATCCGGCTTCGACAGTGTCTCTCGCGCCGCACGCGCCTCAGCCGGGTCGGTGATCCGCTCCGGCCGCGCACCTGCGCCCGGCGCGCCAGCAGGCCTGCCCCCGCCCG
>JALOQT010000013.1 GCA_025453375.1 Phycisphaerales bacterium
CCAAGCCCGCCAGCGACATGATGTTGCTGTCAATGCCAAAGGAGTACATGAGGATAAAGGAGCCCGCGAGGGCCAGCGGCAGCGTCGGAAGCACGGTGACGGTCGAGCGCAGGTGCATCAGGAAGAACACGACCACCAGGCTCGCGATGATCGCCTCCTCAAAGAGGGCCTCTTTGAGCGTGTCGATCGTCTCTCGAACGATGGTGGTGCGGTCGTAGAACGGGACCAGTCGCACCTTGGAGATTCGCCCGTCCGCCAGTTTCTTCGTGGGCAGGCCCGCCTCGAGCTGGGTGATCTTGTCCTTGACGCGGGCGACAACCTCCCGCGGGTTCTCGCCATAGCGCATGAGCACGACGCCGCCCACGGCCTCGACGCCGCCCTTGTCCAGCGCCCCGCGCCGGAAGTCCGGGCCGAGCTGCACGGTGGCGACGCTCTTGAGGTAGAGCGGCGTGCCGCCCTCCTGACGTATGACGACACGCTCCAAGTCTTCGATGGACTTGATGAACCCCAGGCCGCGGATGAAGAACTCCACTCCGCTCTTCTCAACGACCTTCGCGGCCACGTCGATGTTGCTCTTGCGGACGGCGTCGTACACGTCCATCATCGTGACGCGGTGGGCCCGCATCTTGTCGGGGTTCAGGTCGATCTGGTACTGCTTGACGAACCCGCCGATGCTGGCGACCTCGCTGACACCTGGGACCGACTGCATCTGGTACCGCACGTACCAGTCCTGGATCGAGCGCAACTCGGCGAGGTCGAAGCCCTCGCCCTCGACCGTGTACCAGTAGACCTGCCCCAGCGCCGTGGCATCCGGCCCAAGCACGGGCGTGACCCCCGCGGGCAGGCGTTGCTGCGCCACGCTCATGCGTTCGAGCACGCGCGAGCGAGCCCAGTAATAGTCGGCACTGTCCTCGAAGATCACAAAGACCATCGAGAAGCCGAAGCCCGACATCGAACGGATGGACTTGACGCCCGGCGTGCCGGTGAGGCTCGTCGTGAGCGGGTAGGTGACCTGATCGTCCACGTCCTGCGGGCTGCGGCCCTCCCAGTCGGCGTAGACGATGACCTGCTTCTCGCCAATATCGGGGATCGCATCAACGGGCGTTCGCGTCACCGCCCAGTATCCCGCCGCGCAGATGCCCATGATGATCAGGAGCATCAGGAACGTGTTTTTCATGCACCAACGGATGATGGCATTCACCATGAGACGCTCCTCCTTTTAGTGCTTGTGGCCAGCCGGTGATTGAGAGGGCGGAGGTGATTTGTCGCCCGATGGTGCCGGTGGAACCGGGGGCGTTGGAGCATTCTGGCTGCCCGGCGCGGCGGCGCCTCCATGCTGGTGGCCCATGGATGCGTGCAGGCCGCCGGGGTAGAAGAGGCTGGGTTGCCCGGTGACCTGGAACTGACTGTCGATCAGGAAGTTCCCCCGCGTGACCACCCGTTCCCCCTCGACGAGCCCCGCAAGCACCGCGAAGTACTCGCCCGCGCGTGGACCGAGCGTGAGCTCCCGCGGCTCGAAGAGCCCTCTCGACTTCTCGATGTACACGATCTGCCGCGTGCCGCTGTCCAGCACCGCGGAGACGGGGACGGCCAGCACACCCGAGCCCTGGGCGACAGCCGCGGGCACGACCGGCACCTCCTTGAGCTTCATGTTGCAGACCGGGCAGCGCCCCGGCTGGTCATAGGTCTTCTCGCCCTCGCACTTCATGGGGCAGTAGTACTTGGCCGCGACCGGAACGGACTTAGCGGGGGCTGGCGTGTCATGCCCGGCGTGCTGATCCGCAGCGACGGCGGCCGTGCCATCCGGGATCTTCTCCAGCGGCATCTGACAGATCGGGCACGCGCCTGCCTCATCCGCGAGCACTTGGGGGTGCATCGGGCACGAGTAGCGACCCTCGACGCCCGTCGGCGCGGCCCGCCCCTCGCTGGTGAGTTCCGCGGCGATGAGCGCCGTTACGAACATGCCTGGCTTGAGGGTGTGGTCCTTGTTGTCCACATAGACCGGCACACGAACCGTGCGGGACTGTTCATTGACGACGGGCTGAACGAACGTCACGACTCCATCGAACGTACGCCCGGGGATCGCCTGGGCTGTGATCCGGACCGTTTGTCCGTAGCGCACCCACGGAAGGTCGTACTCGTAGATTTCCAGGTAGACCCACACGCTGTCAAGGTTGGCGATGCGGTAGAGCGCATCGCCGGCCTTGAACGAGGCCTTTTCAACAATGCTCTTCTCGATCACGGTGCCGCTGATCGGCGAGTACAGCGTCACCCGGTCCGTGGTCTGCTTCTTCTCGACCAGGTCCGTGACCTGCTGGTCCGTCAATCCGAGCAAACGCAACTTGGTCTTGGCCACCTCGGCAAGCGAGTTGCCGGTCCCCGACTGCATGGCGATGAGCAGTTCCTGCTGCGCGACCAGCAACTCTGGGCTGTAGACCTCCGCGAGGTGGTCGCCCTTGCGGATCTCAACGCCCGTGAAGCTCACGAACAGCCGTTCGGCGAAGCCGTCGACCCGCGGTGTGATCGTCGCGAGTGACGACTCGTTGTATTCGATCCGGCCGACGGCGCGAAGGTCACGGGACAGAGGCCGGCGCTCGATGGCGACGGTTTCGACGCTGGCCATCGAGATGGCGTGCTCCGAGAGTTGGAGCATCGGCGCCTCTCCGGCCGCCGTGGTGGCCGACGCCGCAGGGATCAGCGGCATCTCGCAGATCGGGCAGTTGCCCGGCTGGTCGAGACGCACCTGCGGATGCATTGAGCACGTATAGACCTGCTTGGCCGTCGATGGAACATCGGCCATACCTCCGGGGGCGTTCGATCGTCCGCCTGAGCCGGAGCGGGCGGAGCCGAGGAGATACCCAGCCCCCGCCGCGACGAGGACGATGATCGACACAAGGACGATGGCAGTGCGGCGTTTCACGGGTTGGCCTCCTTTGACGGGGCAGGAGCGGTCGGCAAGATGGGAGCACCCTTGGGCGCGGTGCCGGCGATGAGCAGCGAGAGTGACGCCAGCGACAGCTCGCGCTGCGTGCGAGCCTCGACGAGCGAGAGGTCGAAGACCAGCAACTGACGCTCCGCGTCGATGACGTCGAGGAAGGACGAGCGGCCCGCTGCATAGCCGGAACGCGCAGCGTCGAGCGATTGATGCGCCTTGGGCAGCAGCGTCACGGAGTACAGGTCGATGTTCCGCGTGCTCTCGCGGTACATGTAGAGCATCGACGCAAGGTCCGCGGCTACTCCGATCTGCTCGGCGGAGAGCCTCGCCTCGGCCGACCGCTTCTCGAGCTGCGCCGCCGCAATCTCAGCGGCGATCTTGTCGCGCCAGATCGGCAGCGTGATACTCCCCGTGGGCCGCCACATCACCGGGCTGGCCTTCACATCGGCCTCGATGCCGATCGAAAAGTCCGGAACGCGGCTGGTCCTCGCGAGGTCAATCATCGCCTCGCCTCGCCGCACCTCCGCCTCCATCTGCCGGAGTTGTGGATTGTGGGCCGCTGCGAAGGCCAGGATCTGGTCCGCTGGCGGTGGAGATGGGGACGCTTCAAATGTGTCGGGGACCGGCACCGTCGGGTCATCCGGGCGCAGGCCCAGGGCCGAGCGGAACTCCGCAAGCAGAACACCGCGGGAGTCGTCAAGGTTCGCGATCTGCGTCGTGAGCTGCTCCCGGTCAATCTGGGCACGGAGCACATCCTGGATGCCGCTGCGGCCCGCCGCGACCTGCTGCTGGGCCTGAGTCTCAAGGTCTCCCAAGAGAGACAGTGTTTCCCGCTGCACCCGGAGCGTGTCCTCGAGGAAGTGCAGGCGGAAGTACGCGGACTTGAGCGTCATCGCGGTCCTGAGCACCTCGATCTCGAACTTGAAGTACGACGCGCGGGATTCACCCGCCGCGACATCTCCCGCGGCGCGCAGCTTGCCAGGGCCGGGAATGTCGATCATCAGACCCGGCATGACCGTCTCGATCACGCTTGTGATGTCGGCCTCGAAGGTGATCCGGGGGTCGGGCAGCGATCTCGCCCCCGTGATCCGCTCGACCGACGCCGCCCACGCGTAGTACTCAGCCTCGACCCTCGGGTTGTTGAGCATGGCGAAGCGCAGGTAGTCCGCGAGGGGCGAGTCCTTCGAGAGGTTCGGGAGCGTCGGCTTGGCGTCCCCAGGACGGTACACTGAACGCACGGTGTCAACATCGGAGCGGGCCTGCCGCTCGGAGGCAGTCGGAGTACCCGTGCAGCCGCCGATTCCTGCAAGGATGATGATCCCGATCGGAGTGACTCGCTGGTATCTGTTCATGGGTGTGCTCCAGACGGTACTTCATCCAGACTATTTGGTTGGATCGCCGCTCCAATGGTGGCAGGGTCTCGGTCCAGCGGATCATGGGCGGGGGATGGTGTGCCCATAAGTCCACCGCCAACCGCGTATTCCAGTTCGATGCAGGCGATCGCCGCCTGACGCTCAAGTTCGTTGAGCCTCGCCCGCGCGTCGATCAGCTCCCGCTGCGATTCGAGCAGGACCGTCACATCCGCCTGGCCCGCCTTGAGGGCGGCCTCCGCGAGTGCAAGATTCCGCTCGGAGAGCGTGAGCACTGTGGAACGGTACTGGTCAACGAGACGCGTGGCGCTGTCGAGCTCGACCCACGCGACGCGAGCCTCACGCACCGCCCGCTGTGACGCCGCTTCAAAGGTTGCGAGGGCCGCGCGGGCGAGGGACCCTGCCTTGGCAATCTGTGCCTGGTTCGTGTCGAAGATCGGCACAGCAACATCAAGCACCGGACCAACGGATTTGGCCCCTTCGGCCGCTCGCTCAAAGTCGGCACCCAATCCAAAGTCCTTCACGCGGCTCTGCTCTTCGACGGACAGATCGGCCCGATGCGCCTCGGCGATCGCACGTGCCGCGGCCACATCCAGGCGCTGCGAACTTGCGAGCGTCAGCGCCGTGGCCTCGTCGATGACGGGGGGTCCGGCCAGGCCCGCAACCGCCGTCCACTCCGCGCCCTCGCCCGCGAAGCCGAGCAGTTCGAGCATCCGGCGGCGCTCTTTGGCCAGGTCGCGCATCACGATCGTCCGCTCGGCCTGCGCCTTCGCCTGTTGCTGCTTCGCCCGGTTGACATCGAGGGGAGTACCCTCGCCGCCACGCACGCGCGCGTCGAGCGAATCGATCGATTTTTGGATCGTCGTGAGGTTCTCGTCCGCGAGGGAGATCGCCCGTTGGCCAAAGTCGATACGGGCGTGGGTCGCCCTCACCTCCGCCACCAGCCGCAACGCCTTGTCGGAGATATCGAGCACGGTCTGATTTAGCCTCGCATCGGCGGCCTTGATCTTGCCGTCGCGCAGCCAGAGGGCCGTGAACGATTGGACGACCTGCGCCCCGATGAACGAGCCGCCGCTCACGGGGTCGAAGGGGAATCGCAGCGTCAGCCCCACCACGGGGTTGGGCAACAGACCCGCCTGCACGAGGTCGGCCCGCGAGGCCGCGATCTGCTCGACTTGCGATCTGATCTCGCGATTGTTGCGGAGCGCCATTGCCAGGGCTTGCTCGACCTTGAGCGGCGCGCGGCCGTCCCACGAAGTCAGCGATGCCTCCCACGGCTCGGTCCACGTCGGCGTCACGCCTGAGCGTTCGGCGACGGTCGAAGCGGCCCGGTTGATGTCGGGCTTTGGGTCGAGCGAAGCGCACCCGCTGGCGACAGCGAGCAGAACGAGCACCGCAGGCGCGAGCGTGCGACGCTTTGGGATCAATCGACGAGGTGGGCGGAACATCATGCGGGCAATCTCCGATCAGGAATCGCCACGCGCCGCGTCGGCGGGGCGGGGCGGTTGATTCGATTACTTGTTTTCGTGGCCGGCACCGTGGCCATGCCCGGCGTCGGGCGTGGTCGGCGCGGCCGCGTCGGCCTTCTTGTCCGCCCGGCTCGACCAGTGCAGGTGCGCGATCTTGGGCGTGCCGCCTTCGTCCACCACGACATAGGTCACCGCCGCGAGGTACTTCTTCGTGAGTTCCTTGTGATTTGGGTCGGGCACGGTGAACGAGCCGATCTGCCGCACGATCGAGGTCGTGCCGAAGGTCTGCACGTCCTCCTTCGCCACCGTCATCACGAAGCCGGGCATCTCTTTGAGTTCGGGCAGGAGGTGGTGATCCCGGTACGTCTCCCACGTCCCCTCATCGCCCGCGTTCTCACTCACGGTCGCGCGGCCTTTGTCGAGGAACAGCGCGTTCAACGCCGTCGCGTCAGCCTTGCCGCACGCGGCGAGATAGTCGCGGGCGACTTTCAGGGCCGGGTTGCTCACCGCATTGATGGCCGCGACCGCTTCCGGGGCCATCTTGGTCAGCATGGCCATCTTCGCCTCGTCGGACTTGCGGTCCCACTTGCGGTCGCAGCCGGGACAGCAGAATCCGATGGTGACACCCTTGAACTGCCGCGTAGGCGATTCGGCATCCACCTCGTTCTCCATAATCGGGCAGAGCTTGTTGACGGGTTTGGGTGCGGGCTGGGCCTGAGCCGGCGCAGCTGGAGGTTGAGGCTGTGCCGCCCAGGCGGCGGCGCTGACAATGCCAGCGCCGAGCACGAACGCGGCAAGTGAACGGATGAACACGGTGGGGGCTTTCTTCATGGGCTTGACTCCGGGAAACATGGATTGGGACTATTGAACGAACGATGGGCGGCCCAACGGTGTGGGCACGCGGAATGCCGCCGCGCCGGCTCTCGCTCAACGCGGCGGCGACGATCACTTCTTGACGTACTCACTCGGATCGAGGACCTCCTTGGGCGAGGTCTTGGCGAGCAGCACATACTCGTCGATGCACGGGGGGCAGCAGAACTCGTAGGTCTTGCCGCCGATGATCCAGGTGAACTTGGGGTTCGCCTTGGTCATCGTGATCGGGCAGATCTTGTCCCCGGCCTTGGGCTTCATGTCGTGCTTGGCCATCTTGCCCTTGAACTTTTCGCCCGCCGTCACCGAACCGTTGGCCTTGATGTCGGCCTCGGTGTAGATGCCGCCGGGCGTCAGGTAGAGCGCCCGCTCTTCGTCGGCATCTACGCCCACGGGCATGGCGTCGTCGCCGTCATGTCCGCCCTTTGCCGAAGAGGCCGCGATCGCCGCGACGAACTTGCTCATCCGGTCGGTATCGCTCATCACGTCCCACTTGGCGGCGGAAGCCGCATCGTGGAACGCGACGGCCTGGCCCTTGAAGTCGCGGGTGATCTTGGCATCCGCCGCGTCGGCGGTGATGGGGCAGACGGTGTTGGCCGGAGCCGCGCCCACTGCACCCTTCTCGACGGTGAACGTAAAGGGCACGGTCAGCACCCGCTCCTTCTCGGTAGTGCCGACATTGAACTGTCCCCACGCCTTGTAAGTGCCCGGCTCCTTGAAGTGGGCCTCAAAGTCAACCTTCGGGCCGCCGGTCTGCACGGCCGCCTTGGGCGCAGCGCCGCCGTGCCCCCCGTGGTCATCCTTCTTTGCATCCGCGCCGCCCGCGCCGTGGCCCCCGTGGGCATCATGGCCGCCCGCCCCGTGCTCGCCGCCCTCGTGCGGATGGGCGTGAACGAACTGCGTCCCGTCCTGACTGATGATGACCAGGTGCCCCATCGCGCCGAGGTACGGGCGGAGCGTGGTCACGGGCTTGCCGTCCTTGGTGATGTTGAACGACATGTGGGCCTTGCCGCCCGCGTTGACCTTCCCTTCGGTGTCGAGCGCGACCGTGAAACCGTCAATGGTCTTGGGCTTGTCGGCATCGACCGTCAGCGGCACCGCCGCCTTCGGAGTGCCCGTCGCCGTCACCTTCACCGGCACCACCTGCTGCGGCGAACCTTTGGGCGTGAAGTCAAAGTACAGCGTGTACTCGCCCCCGGCGGGGAAGGTCATCGGGATGGTGAACGCGCCATCGGCGCGCCGCGTTGGATGCTCGTGCGCGAACCACGAGAGGTCCTTGCTCACCGCCAGCAGGTGCAGCACCTTCTCGTGGACCGTATCGAGGTCCTTGACGGGCGTTCCCTTGGCGTCCTTGAGCGTGAAGACCATCGGCGCGGCCTTCCCGGCTTCGATCGCCTTGCCGCCGTCGGCAGCAACCGTGACCGTGTGCGTGACGGGGGCCGCCTCCGTACTGTGGCCGTGGTCGTGCCCGTCCGCCATCGCGGGCGCGAGCGCCGCGACCTTCGCCGCTGCCGCCTTCACCGGGGCGAATGCCGCCTTGCTCTTGGCGACATCGCCCGCGTCGGCGATGTTGTGCAGGTTGTCTGCCGCCTCGGCGAGTTCCTTGCTGGCGAGGTTGATGTCCTTGACCTTCTCGCGCGGTACGCCACTCTCCTTGGCGAGCGCGAGCGCCCCCATCGTCTTGGCGAGCGTGGCGACGGCGTTGGCCTTGTCCGAGACGCCCGCGATGGAGCCGCCCGCAAGGGCGGCATCTATCGCCTTCACATCTGCGGCGATGCGCTGCGCCGCATCGGCGAACGACCCGGCCTTGGCGACTTCGCCGTGCGCGTGGCCGTCGTCTTTGTGGCCGGGCTGCCCCCCCGCGCCCGGCTTGTCATCGCCGTGGCTGTGCTGGGCGAGAGCCATCGACGCGGTCGATAGTGCAAGGCCGGATGCGAGGATCAACGACAGGACTGGAAGACGTAAACGATTCATGACTGAGCTCCTTGATCTGAGGCCGCAGGGCGGCCGGTTTCGGGTGATGCAGAGGCGGACGCGTTGCCACGATCGCTCGCCCCTGCTGGTGTGGCGACGGTGGGTTTAGAATGGCTTTCGGTCGTGGTCGACGCTGGTTGGATCGGTGCGCGCTCGCCGTGCTTCTCGGCGTGCTCCCTCGCCAGCCGCTCGGCGGCGGTCTTGCCGAACCGGTAGAAGACGGCCGGGGTGACGAAGAAGTCCAGCAACGTGCTGGTGATCAGGCCGCCCAGAATGACGACCGCGACGGGGTACAGGATCTCCTTGCCCGGCTCGCCCTTGCTGAGCACCAAGGGGATCAGGCCCAGCCCCGCGGTGACGGCGGTCATCAGGACCGGGGCCACGCGCTCCTGGCTGCCCTGGATGATGAGTTCCTTGCTCCAAGGGCGGCGTTCCTCGGTCATCAGGTGGATGTAGTGGCTGACCATCAGCACGCCGTTGCGGGTGGCAATGCCGGTGAGGCTGATGAAGCCCACCAGCGAGGCCACGCTGAAGGGTTCGCGGGTGATGGCGAGCGCAGCCACGCTCCCAAGGAACGCGAAGGGGACATTCAGCATGATTTGAATGGCAATCATGCCCGAGCGGTAGTGCGTGAAGAGGATGACGAAGATGGCGATGAGCGAGCCCGCGCCCAGGGCGAGCAGCAACCGGGTCGATTCCTGCTGGGCCTCGTACAAGCCGCCGTACTGGATCGTGTAGCCCTGCGGCAACTGCACGTCCATCGCCACTGACTTCTTGATCTCCTCGACGGTGGAGCCCAAGTCGCGGCCCCGGACATTGGCGGAGACCACAATGCGGCGGCGCAGGCTCTCGCGCTGGACCTCGTTGGGGCCGAGTTTTTCGACGATCTCGGCGACGTCCTGCACGAGGACGATCGCGCCCGTCGGAGACACCAGCCGCACGAGTCCCAGCGCCGTCGGGTCGGTGCGGTGGTGGTCGTCCAAGGTCAGCGTGATGTCGAAGACCTTGAGGCCGTCGAGCACTTGGCCCACGACCTTGCCCTTGGTGGCCGTCTCCATCGCATCGGTCAGCGTCGCGGGCGTGAAGCCGACGCGGGCCGCCGCCTCACGGTTAACGCTGATGTGCAGTTGCGGGATCAGCACCTGCTGTTCAACCTGGAGGTCGGCGACGCCGGGGATGCCTTCCATCGCGGCCTTGGTCTGTTCCGCGAGCGTGCGAAGCGTGCCGAGGTCATCACCGAAGATCTTGATGGCGACCTGGGCGCGGACGCCCGAGAGCAAGTGCTCGATGCGGTGGCTGATGGGCTGGCCGATGCCAGTGGCGACGCCGGGGAAGGCCGCGAGCTTCTCTTCGATCATCGAGAACACCTGTTCGCGCGGGAGGATGTCCTTGACCGCGGGCGGCCTGCGGCCCGCAGGTGTCGTGTGCTTGTCGGGTTCTTTCGCTTCCTCCTTGGTCCAGAAATCGACCTCGATCTCGCTGGCGTTGACACCCAGGGCATGCTCATCCTGCTCGGCGCGGCCGGTGCGCCGGGCCGTGCTCTTGACCTGCGGGATTGATAGGATCATCTCCTCGGCCTTGGTGCCAAGTTTGTTTGACTCGTCCAGTGACACGCCCGGTTGGCCAAAGAACGAGACGACGGCCGTGCCCTCGTTGAAGGGCGGCAGGAACTCCGAGCCAAGGCGCGTGACGACAAACAACGCCACGGCGACCAGAGCGCCGAGCGTCCCCAGGACCGCGACAGGCCGCGGCATCGAGATCGAGTAGGACTTGAGCGCCAGCCACTTGCAGGCCCGCAGCAACGCGCCATCCTTGCCATGCTCCATGCGCTTGATGCCAGGTAGCAGGTAGTACGCCAGCACCGGCGTGACAGTGAGCGCCACGAGCAGCGACGCGAAGATGCTCACGATGTACGCAGTGGCGAGCGGCGCGAAGAGCCGACCTTCGATGCCCGGGAGAAAGAACGTCGGCAAGAACACCAGGTTGACGATGATCGTGCCGAGGATGATCGGGTTGCGGATTTCACTGGAGGCGTCGAAGACGACCTGCGCAATCGGCTTGGGGGTGGCAACGCGGCGGTTCTCACCCAGGCGGCGGTAGACGTTTTCCACGTCAACCACCGCGTCGTCCACGAGTTCGCCGATGGCGACCGCCAGACCGCCAAGCGTCATGGTGTTCACGCTCAG
>JALOQT010000303.1 GCA_025453375.1 Phycisphaerales bacterium
CTCAAGCGCCGCCGCCGCCGCATCCTGCACCGCGTTGAACGGCCCGCTGTCGTAGTTGTCTTTCGTCTGCTTCAGCGCCTTGATCACATCCTCATGCCCGACCGCAAAGCCGATCCGCCAACCGGTCATGTTGAACGTCTTGGAGCACGAGTGAAACTCAATGACCCTGTGCTTGCGAATGTCCACACTCGGGCACTGGAAGATGCTCGGGCAGCTCTGCGGCCCATGCTCAAAGTAAATCTCGCTGTACGCCAGATCACTGGCGATGATGGTCTCGTGCGCCAGCACACGCTTCAACAGCGCATCAAGGTCCTTCGGCGGAATGCTCGCCCCCGTCGGGTTCCCCGGGAAGTTCACCCACAGCAGCTTCGTCGCCCGCAGCAACGCGTCAGACAGTTCTGACGTCGGCCCAAGATTCGGCCGCCACTGGTCCTCCGGCCGCGTCGCAATCAGCTTCACCCGCGCCCCGGCCATGATGCTCGCCTGGTTATACACCGGATACGCCGGCGTGAAGATCACCACCCGCTGCCCAGGATCCACCACACCCAGCGGCAAGTGGCTGATGCCGTCCTTCCCCCCGATCAGCGCGACGATGTGCTTCGCCGGGTCCAGCCCGCCCTCGCCCAGTTTCATCCCGAACCGCCGGTGCATAAAGCTCGCCGCCGCATCGAGGAATCGTTTGGTGCCGTAGCACGCCGGATATTGGTGATTCGACGCCACCTTCGCCGACCGTACCAGTTCATCGATGATGAACCCCGGCGTCGGCTGATCCGGATCGCCCACGCCCAGGTTGATCACATCCTTCCCCGCCGCGATCGCCGCACGCTTCTTGTCATCAATCGCGTTGAACAAAAACGGCGGCAGCCCGCGCAGCCGCGCCGCACGAATCTCGACGCCGCTTCCGCCCGCCGCAGGCTTCCCCTCCGCCACCACCTTGCCCGCACCACCCGCCTTGCCCGCACCCCCGGCCTTGCCTTTGCCGCCACCCGCCGCCACCTTCATGGCTCGCTCAACACGCTCCGCTCGACGCTTGGTTCGCATCGCCAGTTGTAGGTCACGCCAGCGGCATCAGGCTCCGCCCACCTCACCCAAGGTTCACGATCGACGCCAAACTCCCCAGCCCCAGCGGCTCACGCGTAAAAAACGGCTCCCCCGCCGCCGTGTTGATCCGCGACCCGAAATACGCATCCTGCGTCGCGATCCGATCCGGCACGCCGACATTCTTCGGGTTCCGCGCAAACTGGCTCGCATACGCCTCAATCGCCTGGCGCTTCTGCCCAGCAAACGCCGAGATATCCATCACAAAGCTCGGCTGCGGCACGATCCGCAGATGCGTCGCGTAATAGTAAATCAACCACGCCGGATAAATCGGCCCCTGCCCACCATCACCAGGCATCGACACCTTCGTCAGCTTCGCGTCAAACCGCGCATCCTCCGCAATCCGCGTCACCGCCAGATGATCCGGATGCGCATCCTCGAAATACGGCACAAACAGCACCGTCGCCTGCACCGCCCGAATCACCCCCGCCACCGCATGCCGCGCCGCCAGCGTGTGCTCCACCCGCCGGTTCGGCAAATCCAGCAGCACCCGCTCAATCGGCCGGCCACCCTCCGGCGACAGCGCCCGCGCCGCCGCGTGCGACTCGACCAGCCGCGTCGCCCGCTCCCCCGTCGGCGTCGGCTCCCCATCCGTCATATCCACCAGCGTGACGCGATGACCCTGCGCCGCAAGCATCGCGATCGTCCCGCCCATCGCCAATTCCTGATCATCCGGATGCGGACCAATGACGAGAATGGAAGCCATGACGCAGGATAGTGCGACCAGGAGCATCTGATCATGGGTACCCCCTCTCTCCGAGAGGGGCGAATTGCCGCAGATTCCCCACGCTTCGAGAGCCTGTGTGGGTCGATCGTCGATTGTTCAGATATTCCATCACGCCAGATGAGGCTCCAGACCAGGCACCAGAGAATCTCCACACACGATCAGCCCCCGCCCAACGCCCCCACCATCCCTCCTACCATCGGCCCTCGAACGCCTCGGGGGCATCGACGCGTAACCCTCCACGCCGATGCCGCCCAAGGTCGACCGCGAAGGAGTCTTCAGCATGCCAAACAATGCGATCTGGATTGTTGTCGGAATCATCGGTGTTCTTGTTCTGCTCTTCTTTGTCTTCGTCATCGGGCAGTTCATCGCCCTCTACATCCAGGCCCTCTTCAGCAAGGCCTCCGTCGGTCTGCTCGATCTCGTCGGCATGCGCCTGCGAAAGGTCGACCCCCGCGCGATCGTCCTCTCCCGCATCCGAGCCGTCAAGGCCGGGCTGGACATCAGCACCTCGCAGCTCGAAACCCACTACCTCGCCGGCGGCCGTGTCCCCAACGTCATCACGGCGCTGATCAGTGCCAAGTCCGCACGAATCCCGCTGGACTGGGACACCGCCTGCGCCATCGACCGCGCCGGCCGCGACATCGTCGACGCCGTGCAGACCAGCGTCAACCCCAAGGTCATCGACTGCCCCGGCCCCACCAGCCCGCGCCCGACCATCGACGCCGTCGCCAAAAACGGCATCCAGCTCAAGGCCAAGGCCCGCGTCACCGTCCGCACCAACCTCTCCCGCCTCATCGGCGGCGCCACCGAAGAGACCATCATCGCCCGCGTCGGCCAGGGCATCGTCAGCACCATCGGCTCAGCCGATGACCACAAGCACGTGCTGGAGAACCCCGACGAAATCAGCAAGACGGTCATGAAGTCCGGCCTCGACGCCGGCACCGCCTTCGAAATCCTCTCGATCGACATCGCCGACATCGACGTCGGCGAGAACATCGGCGCCAAGCTCGACCTGGACAAGGCCAACGCTCAGAAGCAGATGGCGCAGGCAGCAGC
>JALOQT010000304.1 GCA_025453375.1 Phycisphaerales bacterium
GATCCTGATGGCCATGCTGGCGATGCAGGACGCGATCGGAGGTGCATCATGAATGTGCGGAGCACGAAGCGCGGGGGCTTTACGATTGCCGAGATCATCGTGGTGGTGATCATCATCGGTGTGCTGGCGGCGATTGTGGTGCCGCGGCTGACCAATCGCGTCGGCCAGGCGCGCAGCACGACGGCCGGGGCCAATGCCAACGCGATCGCGACGGCGGTGGATGCGTTCATGGCCGACTGCGGCAACCCGCCGCCGGGTGCGGACCTGGCGTCATTCCTGATGGAGCGGCCGGCGAGCGTGGATGCCGATAAGTGGAAGGGGCCGTATCTGCGAAACGCCGACCAACTCAAGGACCCGTGGGGCCAGCCGTATGTGCTGGTGATCCCCGGGCAGCGCAACGCGGACTTTGACATCGTCAGTTACGGGGCAGACAAGAAGCCTGGCGGCGAGGGTGATGATGCGGACATTGTCAAGCCGTGATGACTGACGAGTGATGAGAAGATGCGGATGCCGATGCGGGTGATGCGCGATAGCTTGGCGCGTGGGTTCACGATCGCAGAGGTGATCGTGGTGGTGATCATCATCGGATTGCTGGCGACGCTGGTGGTGCCGAGGTTGGCGGGGGTGGCGGGGCGTCAGAGCGAGGTGGAGGCGGCGGCGGTGGCGTCGCTGGTCAGCGCGATGGCTTCGCGAGATGCGGCCAGCAGCACGCCGCTGGCGCTGGCGTTTGATGCCAGCACCAAGCGGCTGAGCGTGCTGGAACTGCGGAGCGACGCTACTGAAAATGCTGATGGCGCGGCCGGCGAGGTGCGGTGGCTGCCGGCGCGGCTGCTGCGCCCGGTGACGCTGAACCTCACGGAGATTCGCGAAGTGACCTCCGGCGGGACCAAGCGCGGCGGCAGCGAATCCGAGGCGAACTGGCGGATTGATGACCCGAGCAGTGCAGGCGTTAGTAGTGGGGGGGCGGGTGGCATCACGCTGGTCGTGCGGACGGTGCCCGGGGGCGTGGGTGAGGCGCGGGCGTGGCAGGTGGATCTGGTGCCCGGGGCGGTGGCGGCACAGATGCGATCGATCGGGTGGGATGAGGCGGCGCGGCCGGCGATGAGCCGCGCGGTGGATTTGGACGCGACGGGGCGGAGGGCCGAATCGTGGTGAGGCGTGCCGGGCCAGTGCGTGTCGGCAGGCGGGGCGTGGCGCTGATTGATGCGCTGGCGGCGGTGATCATTTTGGGCGTGTCGCTGACGGTGATTTTGTCGCTCAGCGGGCAAGCAGTCTCGACGCAGCGGAGCAGTGATGATCTGGCGACGGCGGCACAACTGGCTGATGAGCAGCTCAGCCTGGTGCTGGCGCGCGGGGCAGATGGGTATGCGTCGAGCAACCCGATGCAGGGCGCGTGCGAGGCGCCGTTTGAGCGGTTTTCGTATGCACTGGCGATCACCGAGGGGGCGGGCGGCTCGCCGTATCGCGTGAAGGTGACGATTTCGTGGGGTGCAAGTGGCAGTGTGGAGGGTGCGTCGGGCGAGCGGTCGCTGGTGGTCGAGACGCTGATCGCAGCGCGGGCGACGCCCAGCAATCAGGAAGATCGGCAGCCGGCTGAGCCGGTCGATCGCCAGGCGCTGCCTGTGCCCGAGTCACGCCAGCGGGATGGGGGTGGGGCGTGATGGTGCGAGATGCGAAGGAGTTGTCATTCCCCTCTCGGAGAGCGGGGGTACCCAGATTCGCCAGCGGGATGGCGGGGGTACGTCCGGCGGGCTTCACGATTGTTGAAGTCGTGGTGGCGACGATGCTGGTGGGGATGATCGCGGCGAGTGTGTCGCTGGTGATTTCGCGGGCGGTGCGGCTGCGGTCGGGGGCCGAGGCGCGGGCCGAGGCGCAGCAGCGGGCGCAGGCCGCGGCGACGGCGATCGCGCGCGATCTGGCCGCGGTGGCGCGAGATAGCGATGCGGGGGGCACGCTGGTGCGGATCACGCCGAGTGTCGGCGGTGGCGGCACGAGCGGCAGCAGTGCGATCGCGCGCGATGATCTGCTGATGCTCGTCAGCAGCGAGCGGCTGGTGCGGGGCGGGGCGATCGGGCCGAATGAAGCCAACGAGGGGCCGATTCACGAAGTGCAATATCGCGTGCGCGAGGAAGAAGGCGCGACGGCGCTGTGGCGTCGGCAGGATCCGTTTGTGGATGAATATGTCGATGGCGGAGGGATCGCGGCGCCGGTGGTGCTGGGGGTGGTCAGTGTGCGGGCCGAGGCGTTTGATGGCACGGCGTGGGTGGAGGCGTGGGAGAGTGATGAACAGGGCTTGCCGCAGGCGGTGCGGGTGACGGTGACGGCGGCGGCGGATCGGCTGGATTCGGCGGGCGGGCAGATCGTGCGGACGGCGCGGGTGGTGGTGGCGCTGGATCGCACGCCTCTGCCCACGGGCCTGAGCAGCGCGCCGGCGGCGCCGAGCGAACAGCAGAACCAACCGACGGACACGACGCAGACGCCGACGACTGGCACCGGCACGAGTGGGACGCCGACGCGGACACTCCCGGGCGGCGTGCCGCAGCGGCCGGGCGGCGGCGGGTTCCCGGGTGGTGGTGGTGGTGGTGCGATTCGACCGGGTGGTGGTGGCGGCCCCGGTGGAGGACCGGGTGGCGGCGGTGGCCCCGGTGGTGGGCCGGGCGGCGGTGTTGGCCCCGGTGCGGGCGGTGGGCCTGGTGGTGGCCCAGGTGGTGGCGGCGGGCCCGGCGGGGGAGGTGGGCCGCCATGAGTGTGCATCGACGAGTTCACCAACGCGTGGCAAGGCGAGCATCGCGTGGGTTTGCGATGGTCATCGTGTTGTGGGCGGTGGCGATTGCCGCGCTGGCGCTGGCGGCGTTGCAGGTGGTCGCATCGAGGCAGGTG
>JALOQT010000305.1 GCA_025453375.1 Phycisphaerales bacterium
CCGGAGGAGACGATCAGCGGCTTGGCGGTGCGGGCCATGGCCGCCAACAGCGGGCGGTGGATGACATCGGGACTGGCGGACTTGTACGCATCGAAGCCGATGGCCTCGGCCTCGACAATGAGCTGCACGGAGAAGACCGTGACGATCGCCAGCATGCCGGCGCGATGGGCACGATCGACGACCAGCCGCATCGACGCGGCATCAAGCTCAAGGCGTGCCAGCATGGCCCATGGATCCTGCTCGCCAGCTTGGCGCTGATAGGTCGCTAAACGCGAGGCACGGCTCATGAGGCCGCGGGCCGTGAAGAGCTGAAGTTTGACCGCATCGGCACCCGCCGCGGCGGCGGCATCGACGAGATCGAGTGCGCGCGAGGCAGACCCATCATGATTCACGCCAAGCTCAGCGATGATCAGCGGCTTGCTGGCAGGGGTGCCCAGCGCACTGAACCATGCTGGCGTGGCGATGGGGCGGAGCATCAGTGTGCCCCCCCACTGATGCTCGGGCGTGCATCGTGCGCCTGAGCCGCGATGGCGTCGCGCAGCATCGCTTCGGCGACGTAGAGGTCAATCGGTGAATCGATGTCCACGACCTCACCCTCGCGCGTGATGACGGCGCGGCGGTCTACACCGAGGAACTGGTGCGGACCGGGGCTGGCGCCGGGCACGTGGCGCAGCAAGGCCCGACGCGTGAGGGCGACAACGCCGCCGTCGGGCACGAAGGCTGGCGGCAGATCCTGTCGGCGAAAGACGTTGTGATACAGCACGTCGCCCTCCCACGGCCGCACGTGGCCGGAGGCATCGTCGACGCGCACAGTCCACCACGGGTGATGCTTGCCAACGCGGGCGTAGGACTGCACGCTGTCGCAGCGTGTGCGGGTCAGCAGCTCGACAGCGTCGTCAGTGAGTGTCGGCGGGCGGATGGGCACGTTGGCATAGAGCAGCACGATCGGCGCGTCGTCAGCGAGGGGTGTGGTGCTGGCTTCGTATTGCGCCAGGGCATCGCGGGCGGCGTCGTCAACGGTGGCGGTGTCGGAGGCGAGAGGCGCAGGGCGCGGCGTGACGATGGTGCCGGCATCGCGGCTGATGCGGGCGAGTTCGTCGCCATCGGTGCTGACGATGATCGGGCCGACGTTGCGAGAGGATTGGGCGTGGGCGATGGTCCAAGCGATGCACGGGCGGCCGGCGATCGGGCGGGCGTTCTTGCCGGGCACGCCTTTGCTGCCTGCCCGAGCGAGGATGATGCAGAGCGCGGGGCGGCTCATGATGCGACCTCGATGTCGTCCGGGCCGAGGCGAAGCTCTTCGGCGGCGCGGCGACGCTGCGCGAGCGTCGGCAGGGCCAGCGGGCCGATGCGCTGGCCGGGCAGGTCTTGCGGCAGCGGATCGATGACGGCCCAGGAGAGGGCGTGGAGGTTGTTGTCGTAGAAGGCGTCGATGTCCTGATACGTCGCATCGCAGCGGGTGATGCGGGCGATGATCCAGGGGCGACGCGTGCCGGATTTGTCGTCGCGCGGTGCGGCGTTGACCAGTTGCTCGATGCGGCGATGGCTGGCGGCCATGAGGCCCGGGCCACACTTGGCGACGAGCGCGGGATAGCGACTGGCAAAGGCCTCGGGGCGCAGCGCGCCGAAGTCGACGCTGATGATCGTCGCGCCGCTGGAAAGCAGGGCCTGCACGTCGGCGTCGTCTGTCAGCGGGCCGACGCGCAGGTGCATCGGCAAGGCACGCTCGCCGATGGCTGCGAACAGCGTGGCGATGTCAGGATGCTGCAGGACGTCACCCTCCAGGGTGATGACCGCATCCGGCCGGAGGCGGGCGATGGTCGAACGCAACTGAGCGGCTGAGAGCCAGCGACCGGTGGCTTCGAAGCCGACGTTGATGCGTATGTGCGTCGGTGCACCGAGGCGGTCGGCGTGGGCGTCCAGCGCGCGGGCGATCTGCTCGGCGGAGGCCGATGCGGGATCGAGGCCGGCGGCAGACATGACTGACGAAAGCATCGCGCACTGCGCCGGCGAATCGGCCACGGTGCGCAGCAGTGCATCACGCACCGGTTCGGGCACGGCGACGCACGAACGGCTGGCGATCGGGTCGACCACCGGCAGCATTGGGACGTAGCCCGTCAGGCCAGAGACGCCGCCCCACACGCCGGAGGCGCGCCGGGCCACGGCGAGGAACTTTAACGCTGAGCGGCTCATCAGCAGCGGCGTCAGCCCCGGGGCGGCGACAGTGAAGATCGCTCGCGGGGCGACGGATTCACGAAGTTGCTCGCCCAGGCGCACAACCTGCTGCGAGGCGAGTGCAGGATCGATGCAGCACCAGTCAGCGCCGCAGACGATCGCGCCATCGAGCGTTTCGTCGGCCTCGGCGGTGAGGGTGTCGAGGATGGTCTGCGGGTCGAAGACTTCGTCGTAGACCGTCGCATTTCCAGGCCCGCCGCGCCAGGCGGATCGCATCCATGCGCGGCCAGCCTGGGTGATCGATGCGTCCCACGGGGCGGGCTCGTGCTCGACGACGCGCAGCCGGATGCGCGGGTCAGTCGCGAGCGGGCCGAGCAGGCCGGTGACCAGATCGGGCTGATGCGTCACCAGCGTGACGCCGAGGCAACCTTCGATTTTCAGCAGTCGAGTGACCGTCAGTTGCACGACGCTCTGACCGCCGATGGTGAGTTTGGCCAGATCGCGCGGCAGGCCGAGGCCGCTGCGCGAGGTGAGCACGGGCACGACCGCGATGCAGCGTGCGGCATTGGCCGGGGTCGTCGCTTCGATGGCTTCGAGGCTGGCGATATCGCTGGTGCGACGCTTGCCGCCGGCAAGCATATCGACTGTGCCGTCGATCTGGCCGGTGAGGCGATCGAGTGATTCACAGAGCCAGCGGAGG
>JALOQT010000306.1 GCA_025453375.1 Phycisphaerales bacterium
CCCTCGGCCCTACTCACCAATCCCCAAATCCGCCTTAGTAAACAGCGCCTCGAAGATCAGCCCCGCAGCCTCGATGTTTTCCCGCGCGCCTTCCTGGCGGTCGATCGTCGCGATCACCGCCACCACGTCCGCCCCCGCCTCGCGCAGCACCTTGACCGCCTCCAGCGCCTGCCCGCCGGTTGTAGCGACATCTTCGACAAACACGACGCGGTCGCCGCGCTCGATTTTGCCTTCGAGCTGCTTGGCCGTGCCGTAGTCCTTCTTGGCGTTGCGCACAAAGATCGACGGCAGGCCCGTCGCCATCGACGCGATCGTCACCAGCGGGATCCCGCCAAGTTCGGCCCCCGCCAGCCGCACGATCGGTCGCTCGGCGTGCAGCCGCCCGATCACCTGGCCAAATAACCCTCCCAGCGGCCGCAACACCTCCGGCCGCGTGCTGAACAGGTATTTGTCGATATAGAAGTTGCTCACCCGCCCCGAACGCAATGTAAACGTCCCCCGAAGCACGCACGCCTCGGCGATCAACTTGGCAATCGATGCGTGATCCATAACGTTGTGCACCGTGTTGGGCATGGCCGACGATAGCCAGCCACCCGCCCCCCGCGCCGGAGACTTCACCATGATGACCCACTGCCGTCACCTGCTGCTCGCCGCCCTGCTGACGCTCCCCGGCGTGGCGCTCGCCACCTCGCCCGAGACCCAGCCCGAGGCCAAGCCCGCCGCGAAGCCCAGCACCGCGCCGGAATCACTCGCCGGGCCGAAAGTGGCCGTGGCAGAAGCGCCCAAGTCCATCATCGCCCGCGACGGCATGGGCCGCCTGATCCGCCCCGAGGTCAACCCCGCCGAAGCCGCCGTGCGCCTGATCGACCTGACCGAAGCGGAGCAAGCCAGCGTCCAGCGCGTGCTGGCCGCACGCTCGCGGCTGTGGGATGAACTCGTCGAGAAGAATGTCGGCGCGCTGGTCAACATCTTCAACGACTATCAATCCGGTCAGGCGCGTCAGGCGTTGCTGGCCCTGTCGCAATTGATCGATCGCTCGCCGGAGCTCCGCCGCGCCGAGCCACTGACCGATGCCATCGCCGCGGTGCTGCCGCCGGAGAAGGCCAAAGCGCTGCGGGCGATGGTCGAGCAATACGCCGACGCGGTGATGGCCGACGAACGCTCCCAGGCGCAAGCCGCCAAGGAGCCAAGCAGCGACGCGCTGATCGCCAAGCGCATCGAGGTCAAGATGGCCGGCATCGAACTGAAGAACGCCTACGAGCGCACGCTCGTGCAAGGCTCGCGCCAGCTCGACACGCTGGTGGCCGATCTGGAACTGACCAGCGAGCAGGAAGCCACACTCCGCCAACTGATCATGGACGCCGCCACCAGCGGCAAGCCCGGCGTGACCGACGCCGAACGCAAAGCCATCATCGCCACCATGTGGCGCGACCTCAGCAGCGAGCAGCGCACCAAACTGCTGAACATGGGCCGCGATCGTCGCGGCACGCGGTAAACGGCTCGAGTGGTCGATGTTCCACATAGAACATACGTCCCACGTTTTGCGCAATGGATGCGACGTTGCGCGGCGGCGATTGTGCTGAAAGCCCTATGAAACAAGGCCCGGCGTGGGCCGGGCCTTGGTGCGAATACACGTGCTGATCCGCGGGCGCGGCGTGCGCCGCACTCAGCGGCGGCGGCGGGCGGCCAGCAGGCCGCCCATGCCCAGCAGGGCCATTGCGCCGGGGGTGGGGACGACGAGGCTGGTGAAGGCGGTGAAGTCGCTGCCTGGCTCGATGGTGACGGTCCACTGCAGGCCGTAAGTGACGTCGCCGCCGGTCGGTGAGCTGAGGTTGGTGTTGTCGAAGTTGATGATCGAGTTGTTGGTCATTTCGTCAAAGGCGGTGGTGGCGCCGATGCCGGTGACGGCCCCGCGGACGATGTAGGCGTTGCTGTTGCCGCGCGTGGCGGTGACGGTCTGGCCACTGGCGTTGGCATTGGCGAAGGCGATGGCGGTGGGGGAGACGGTGGCGGTGTCATCGCCGAAGCCGGCCTGGATGTCCAGGTCGCCGATCCAGAAGAGGCTGATCGTCACGGGGGTGGTGCCGAGGTTGACCAGCGAGTTGACGATGTCAACGGTGACGACGCCGCCGGTGTTGCTGATGCTCCAGCGCTGCTGGCTGCGGACTTCGGAGGTGACGGCGACGGTGCCGGTGGTGATGTTGTAGTCATACCCGCCGCTGCTTTCGGTGCCCAGGTTGCTGCCGACGATCGCGGTGCGGTTGGCGGTGATGCCATCAGCGACGCCGCTGGCGGCGTTGGGGAAGGCGTACTCGCGGTTGGCACTCTGGAGGCGGAAGAACCAGCCAAAGCGCCAGGCGTGGTCGAGCGTGCCGTTGGTGGTGGAGCTGAGGGTGTAGTTGGTGCCGCTGCCAGCGGTCAGGCCGGCGGTGGTGGCGGCGAGGATGCCCGAGGGCTGGGTGTAGGCGAAGACGCCGTTGCCCGAGTTGGCCCCGCCGGGGGTGATGCTGAAGGTCTGAGCGTTGGCCAGACCGGCCGTGGTGGCGAGGGCGAGGGCGGCAGAGAGCGTGGTGGTGCGCAGCGACATGAGCATCGATCCTTCCGATGGGGCCACTGCGGCGCGCAGAACAGCGCGGCCGGTGGCCGATGTGTGTCCGCAGCGGTCTGGTGGCGATAGCGACATCGCGCGGCAGGCCTGCTGCGGTGCAATCAGACGTGGGTGATTGCCTTCCCGAAACACAGGACGCCCGCCGCGGATGCCCTGCACGCCATCGCGCAAGATCATCCCGGACGGTGATCGTCCGACAACTCCGCCGAGAGTTTACAGAAAAACCCGCACCGTGCAAGGCCCAGTGAGGGCCGGCCGGTGAGATTG
>JALOQT010000307.1 GCA_025453375.1 Phycisphaerales bacterium
CTTGGCCTGCAAGGTGCGGACGATGTCGAAGATCGCGTTGCGCGAGTGCGGGTCGACCCCGGCGGTCGGTTCGTCCATGAAGACGACCTTGGGGTGGTGGAGCACGGCGGCGGCAAGGTTCAACCGGCGCTTCATGCCGCCGGAGAAGTGGGCGACGCGGTCGCGCTGGCGATCGGCCAGGCCGACCAGCGCGAGAGCTTCATCAACGCGGGCGGTGCGCTCCCGGCCATGCAGGGCGAAGATGGCGGCGAAGAACGACAGATTCTCGCGGGCGGAGAGTTCGTCGTAGAGCGCCAGGCTCTGGGGGGCGACGCCAATGTGCGCGCGGGCGTGGGCATCGCGCGGGTTGTGCCCGCTGATGCGGATGGTGCCTGCGTCGGGGGCGAGCAGGCCGGTGGCCATCGAGATGGTCGTGGTCTTGCCTGCGCCATTGGGGCCGAGCAGACCGAGGACCTGGCCCGGCTGGACGTGCAGCGTCAGGCCATCGACGGCCCGAAGCGTGCCAAAGGACTTGATGACAGCGTCGAGGTGGATCATGTGGGTCTGACGCTGCCTGCAACGTTCGCCGGCTCAGGAGGGCAACTTGGCCAGGACGGTTTCGACCTCGCTCCAGGTCTTCTGGATGCGGGTCGGGGAGAAGTCCAGGTTCAGGCCGGCGGCGGTGAAGAGTTCGCCCAGTGGGCGGCTGCCACCGAGGGAGAGGCCCTTCTTGTAATCGGCGATGGCCTTGGCGGCGTCGCGCCGATAGTTGGCCCAGAGCTGCAGTGCGCCGAGCTGGGCGATGCCGTATTCGATGTAGTAGAACGGGCTGGTGAAGAGGTGCGTCTGGCGCTGCCACATGCTGGCGCGGAAGTCTTCGAGGCCGGACCAGTCCAGGTCGCTGCCCAGTTTGGCGATCAGGTCGAGCCAGACCTGCTGGCGCTGGGCGCGGCTGTGGCCGTGGTTGGTGTAGAGCCACTGCTGGAACTGATCGATGGTGGCGATCCAGGGCAGGATGTTGGCGAGGCCCTCGATGTGCTTGCGGACAGCGCGCGGGGCGTTGGCCGAGCCGTAGTACTCGTCGAGGTAGTCGTGGGCCGTCAGTTCCATGCTCATGGAGGCGACTTCGCAGAACTCCAGCGGGATTTCGGAGCGATAGGCCAGCAGCGGCTCGGTGCGGCAGAGCATGCTGTGGAAGGCGTGGCCCGCTTCGTGGACCATGGTCTCGACATCGCGCTGCACGCCGGCGGCGTTCATGAAGATGAATGGCACACGCACGCGATCGCGGCTGGCCTGATAGCCGCCCGGCGCCTTGCCCTTGCGGCTGTCGAGATCGAGGCATGACAGCCCATCGACGCCCTGGGCCAGCACGCGGAACATCGAGCCGAGGCTTGGGTCCATGCGGTCAAAGACGCGCTGGGTCTTGGCGACGAAGTCGTCGACGTTTTCGAAGGGCTTCAGCGGCGCGCGGCCCTTGACATCGACGGCCATATCCCACGGGCGGAGTGAGGAGACGCCCAAGTCGGCCTTACGCTGGGCATCGATCTGGCGCATGGCCGGGACGATGTGCTGGGCGACGCCCTTGGCGAAGCTGTGGCAGTCATCGGGGGTGTAGTCAAAGCGGCGCTTGGCCTTGTGGGCGTAATCGCGGTAGTTGGCGAAGCCGGCGTTGCGGGCAACCTGGTGGCGGAGGTCCAGAAGTTTGTCGAAGAGGTCCTCGATCTTGCCGCGGTCGGCGAGGCGGCGCTCGGCGACGGCGCGCCAGGCCCGCTCTCGCACGGCGCGGTCGGTGCTCTCCTGGAAGGGGGCCATGCGGGGCAGGGGGAGCTCCTGACCGTCAAACTGCACGGTCATCGCGCCGGCGATGGACTGATACTCCTGGCTGAGTTTGGCGATCTCCGTCTCGATGGCGATGTTTTCGGGGCGGAAGAGGGCCACGGCGTTGCGCAGGTCGCGCAGATAGACGCCGAAGCGCTGCTGATCCAGCTCGCCAGCGAAGGGGCTGGAGGCGATGCGCTTGTCCAGGTCGAAGCTGGCCTGCTTCAGCGGCGGCTCGACATGCTCGACGAAGGCGAGGTAGGCATCGCGGTGCTTGGCCTCGCTGCTGTGGCAGGTCATGTTGATGTAGAGCACGGAACTGACTTCGCTGACCGCGGCGTCAAGCTCGCTGCGGTCCATGATCAGCCGCTGCAGACACTTGACGCAGTGCAGGTCACGCGTGATGAGCTGGTCGTAGAGCGGCTTGAGGTTAGCCCACGTGGAGGCATCGAGATTGGCCGGGACGAAGTCGGACGCAGGCGTGAAGGGGGCGAGCATAGGGGTGGATGGTAATCCGGCTGGGGGGGTGAGAGCAGGTGGATGAACAGTGCTTTGGAGGTGTTGGCGGGCCGATGGCAGGTCGGGTGGATTACTGAGCCTTGCGAGGGGGTGGCTGGTCGCAGCGGTCGCAGGTGCCGCGGAGGGTGACTTCCTGGGCGCGGACGCGGAAGCGCTGGGAGAGGGAGGGGGAGGTGGTGCTGGTTTTGATGATGACCTGCGCATCGGTGAGGCACTCGACGGTGCCGCAGGCGTCGCAGACGATGTGCGGATGCTCGTGACGGTGGTGGTCGTGGTCGCAGTTGGAGTGGTCGGTCAGTGAGTATCGAAAGACGCGATCGCCGGCATCGATGCGGTGGGCCAGGCCAGCGTCGACGAGGGTGGTGAGGGTGCGATAGATCGTGACGCGGTCGATCGTCGTGCCTTGCGGGGAAGCGTGCTGCAGGCGGTCGGCGACGGTTGAGGCGTCGAGGGCTTCGCGGCTGGCAGCAAGCAGGGCGATGACTTCGACGCGTGCGGGGGTGACTCGCTGCTGGGCCGCGTGGAGCAGATCGCGGGCCTTGGCCCGCGCGTCG
>JALOQT010000308.1 GCA_025453375.1 Phycisphaerales bacterium
CCCCCTCGGTCGCACGTCGCTGCGCGTCAGCCCCATCGGCCTCGGCACCGTCAAGCTCGGCCGCACCACCGGTCTGAAATACGCCAGCCCCACCCCGCCCACACTTCCAACCGATGAACAGGCCCTGGCGCTGCTCACCGTCGCGCGAGACCTCGGCGTCAACGTCATCGACACCGCCCCGGCCTACGGCGTCGCCGAGGCCCGCCTCGGTGCCCTCCTCCCGCGCGTCTTCCGCCGCGATCAATACAACCTGATCACCAAAGCCGGCGAGATCTTCGACCCCCACACCGCCGCCAGCACCTACGACTTCTCCGTAGCTCACCTGACCGCCAGCATCGAGCAGTCGCTGGCCACGCTGCGCGTCGAGCACCTTGATGTCGTGCTCCTGCACTTCCGCTCCGCCGATGATCTCGACGCCCGCACCCTGCGCCAGGGTGACGCGCTGGCCACGCTCCTGCGCCTTCGCGATCGTGGCCTCATCCGGGCCGTCGGCGCCTCGACCGGTTCCGACGCGGCCGGCCAACTGGCCATCACCGCCGGGTGCGATGTCGTGATGCTCACGCTGCAGGCCGACGCAACCGCCGACCGCCTGATCGGTGACACCGCCGCCCTTCAAGCCGCCAGCACCGCGCAAACAGGCGTCCTGGTCAAAAAGCCCCTCGCCAGCGGGCACACCAGTCTCCCCCCCGCCGCTGCCATCGCCCGGCTCACCGCCACGCCCGCGGTGCACTGCGCGATCGTCGGCACCGCCAACCCGGCCCACCTCGCCGAGCTCGCCGCCGCCATCGCCCGCTAGGCCAACCCCCGCACTTCCCCGCACCGCGTGGGCCATGGCTTCAACCTGCCCAGCCCGCTCGCCCCAAACCCCCCGCCCAACCGATATACCCTCCAACGCCTCGGCGGCACGGATGCCCCACCGACGCGCTTGTGCCCGATGGAGCGAGCCTTGAACACCAGCCGCGTTGAGATTGATCTGGCAGGCGTCGACCGAAATGTCGCCGTGCTGCGCGCCTGTGCCCGCGCCGGCGCCCGGCTCGCCGGCGTCACGCCCGACAAACTCCGCTTCTGCGCCGTCATCAAGCAGGATGCCTACGGCACCGGCGCCATCCGCATGGCCAAGCGCCTCGCCGCGATGGATGTCGACATGCTCGCCGTCTATTGCGCCAGCGAGGCCCGCGCCCTGGTCGACGTTCCGATCAAGACCCCCATCATGATCTTGATGCCGACCTACTCTTTTGATCGCAACGATGCGCTCTATCGCCTGGCCGTGCGCGATCGTCTGCACTTCGCCCTCCACTCCGCCCATCAGGCCGAAGCCCTTACCGAACTGGCCGCCCGCCTGGGCATGACCCTCCCCGTGCACGTGCAGGTCGATGTCGGCATGAGCCGCGGCGGGTGCCTGCCCGATGAAGCCGCCGCGATCGTCCAGAGCGTCGTCCGCTCCTCACGCCTGCGCCTCGCCGGCGTCATGACGCACTTCTCCAGCCCGGGCACCGATGCCGAGTTCACCCGCGAGCAGGCCGGCCTCTTCAAGCACTGGATCGAATCCATCCGCCCCGCCATTACCGAGCACGCCAAAACCGTCGCCGCCCGCGGCGGTGAGCCGCTGGCCGTGCATCTGGCCAACACCTGCGCCACCCTGCGCTGGCACGGGCTGCACGGCACGATGCTCCGCGTCGGCCAGGGCCTGCTCGGCTACGGCCCGGAAACCTTCCACGAGGATGACGCGCCGGAGTTCGCCCACGCCGCCTCGCAGCTCGTCCCGGTCGTCCGCTGGCTCAGCCGCATCGTCCACACGCATGACATCCCTGCCGGCTGGCCCGTGGGCTATGACCGCACGTTCATCGCCAAGCGGCCGACGCGCATCGCCGTCGTCCCCGTGGGCTACGCCGACGGCTACCCGCGCGCCCTGGGCAACCGCGCCTACGTCCGCCTCACCGGCCTGGCCTACGACCGCCCACGCACCACCGCCGGGCTGGAAGTCCGCCCCGAGGTCGGCGAGCGCGGCATCTATGCCCCCGTCGTCGGCCGCGTCAGCATGGACCAGATCACCATCGACGTGACCGACCTGCCCGAACGCTTCACCGCCATCAACGCCGAAGTCGAACTCGTCGGCAGCGACGCCAGCAGCCCCAACCACCTCCCCCTGCTGGCACAGCTCGGCGAAACCATCACCCACGAGATGCTCTGCCGCATCAGCCCGCACCTGGAGCGCCTCTACGTCGCCGGCGAACACCCCACCGGCCACGCCCTGCCCGAAACCCCTTCGCCCGACGCGCACGACGCCCCCGCCCCGATCGCCAAAGTCATGCCCGCCGACACGACCACCCCCCGCCGCCTCAGCGCGACGGGGGCGTGAGGCCGCGGGCCGACGTGCACGAAGAACATCACCACAGGGTCACAGGGACTCAGGGAAGTGCGCGAAGCTCCTCGCCCATCGCGGCTGCAGCCACACTCCCGACTCCTGCCTTTGCCCCTGTGTCCCTGCGCTCCTGTGGTGAATCTCCCCGCGACCTGATATCACACCCGGAAACTGCCCCGCAGGATCACTACGCTCCACCCGACCCGCCACGCCAGCATCGCTTCGCTGGCCGCGCGTCGGAGGTGTGACCTGTGGACTTGGCCCTGTTGACTGAAGGCCTGCCGATCCGCCTCCTGGCCGGTCCGCCGTCGGTCCGCATCACCGATCTGACCGAAGACTCGCGCAGCGTCATGCCCGGGTCGCTCTTTGTCGCCCGTCGCGGCGAGAAGTCCGACGGCCACGCCTACATCCCCCAGGCCCTCGCCGCCGGCGCCGCCGCGATCCTCTGCGAAGACCCGCGCACCGTCCTGCCGCGCCCGGGCCCCCACGCCAGCACCACGCTGCTGCA
>JALOQT010000014.1 GCA_025453375.1 Phycisphaerales bacterium
CGTGGTCGTGACCGCGGGTCTGCCGCGCCGCCCGGGCATGAGCCGCGATGACCTCATCGCCGTCAACGCCGGGATCATCAAGAACGTCGGGCAGAACATCAAGCAGTATGCCCCCAATGCGATCGTGATCGTCGTCTCCAACCCGCTGGATGCGATGGTCTACGCGATGTGGAAGGTCACGGGCTTCCCGACCAATCGCGTCATGGGTCAGGCCGGGGCGCTGGATGTCGCCCGCTTCAAGGCCTTCCTGGCGATGGAGATGGGCGTGAGCGTCGAGGACGTGCAGGGCCTGCTGCTGGGCGGGCACGGCGATGACATGGTCCCCATGCCGCTGCGCACGAGCGTCAACGGCATCCCGATCCAGGAACTCATGCCGGCCGACAAGATCGCCGCGTGCGTCGAGCGGGCCAAGAAGGGCGGCGGCGAGGTCGTCGCGCTCATGGGCACCAGCGCGTGGTACGCACCCAGCGCCGGCACCGTCGAAATGGTCGAGGCCATCGTCCGCGACAAGAAGCGCGTCATCGCCTCGGCGGCATACTGCGAGAGTGAATACGGCGTCGGCGCCGCCAAGGGCAAGGGCCTGTTCGTCGGCGTCCCCTGCGTGCTCGGCGCCAAGGGCGTCGAGAAGATCATCAGTTTCAAGCTCGACGCAACCGAGCAGGATTTCATGAACAAGTCCGTCGCCAGCGTCCGCGGGCTGATCGAGGCCCTGGCCAAGCTCCATCCGGACATGGCCTGATCGAAGAAGATCGAACCCTGCCGACGGGCCAAGCGGCCCCTCGGCGGCTTTGTTTGGCGAGAGTGCGGGCCTGCGTGCATCTGTGCGGGCCATCAATGGTGCGGATGGTGTGGAACCGCCATGCCCTCCGGCCGATACAAGGATCCATCATGAAGACTTGGGATATTCGTCGTTCTGTTGCTCTTGCACTGACTGTCACGCTCGCTGGCTCGTGCGTGGCGATGGCCCGCCAGGCCGCCGCCCCCCCAGCTCCCCCAGCCCCCGCTGGCAGCCAGCCGGCGATTCAGGCCGTGCGCCCGGAGGATGTCCCCGAGGCTGTGCGTCGCCAGCATGAGGAGCAGATGCGCCGCCGCGCCGAGCAGCAGGCCAACCCCGTGGCCGCCACGCCGACGCCCGCTGCCGCTGCCCCGGCCGCCCCGGTGGAGCGACCCATCCCGGCGATCATCAGCACCGATTCGACGGTCAAGATGGTCATCTCGCGCCTCACGGGCATGAAGTATGCCGAGGCTGTGGGTGATCGTGCGGCCCTGTCGCTGGGCGCAGGCGTTGTGACGGTCAAGGGTCTGGACAACGCGGTCTACTTTGAAGTCGCACGGGCCGACGATCCGGCCCGCCCCTTCCGCTCGGGCATCTGGCACGTCTTCATGCGTCGTGGCCAGCCGGTGATTCGCCAGTTTGATGTGCGCACGGGCGGCAACGCGACGTCTGCCTTCGCCGGTTTCTGGGCCGCCCCGCAAGCCCTGCCCGTCTTCGATCTGGCGAGCCTCGGCGTCGCACTGGAGATGCCGCTGACGATCAGCGGCGAGTCAGTGACCGCCGCCACGGCCAACCCCTTCCCCTCCACGGCCATGGGCGCGACGGAAGTGACGAGCACCTGGACACTCAATGCCGACGGCCTGACCTTTGACGACCGCGGGTTCGATGCCGCGGGCAACCAGGTCTTCGGTTCCGGGCCGGTAACGTTCAAGCCGCTCGACGCGGCCAAGGGCCCGAAGGTCAACATCATGCCCACCGGCACGATCGTCGTCGACCTCGTCCCCCCCGCGCCGGGTGAGGGCCTGGTCGCTGGCGGCGAGGCAGCGGTGCACTACAGCGGTTGGCTGGCCAGTGGCGTCTCCTTCGGCACCAGCCGCGAGCCCAACCCGCGCACCGGCAATGTCGAGCCCTTCCGCTTCACGCACGGCAACGTCATCCCCGGGTTCAACGATGGCGTCATCGGCATCAACCGCGGCGCCGTCCGGCGCATCTTCGTGCCGGCGGCCCAGGGCTATGGCGCCCGCGCCCGCGGGGCGATTCCCGCCAACAGCGACTTGTACTTCCTCGTCGAGACGCTCTGGCACCAGGCTCCGCAGCCGAAGGTCGAAGCCACCCCGGCCGCGCCCGTCGCGCCGGTGACGCCCGCCGTCGCCCCAACTGGCACCCCCGGCGGTGCGGCTGGCAGCACCCAGCCGCAGATCAAGGCCGTCCCGAGCGATCAGGTCCCGGCGCACATCCGCGAAGCGCACGAGAAGGAAATGAAGCGTCGCGCCGAAGAGGCCGCGAAGAAGGCCGCCGAAGGGGCCAAGCCCACCGACACGCCCGCCGAGAAGCCGGCCGATCCGAAGTGAGGCCCGCTGGCGAATCGTGCGATGTGAGTCGTCACGACAACCCTGCAAAACGAACCAGGCCGCGATGCGTGATGCATCGCGGCCTGGTGGTTTGTTGAGTAGGTTGGCAACCTGCTCCACGCGAGAACTCGTGTGGAGCAGATCAGTCCCTGATTACTTCACGCGACGACGACGGCCGGCCGCGACCAGGCCCAGGCCCAGCGCAGCAGCGGCGCCCGGGGTCGGGATCGTCGTGCGGCCTTCCAGGTCCAGCCAGCCCTGGCCCTGATAGTTCCACTGCGTCAGGCGGCCCTGGGCGTTGTACGCCGCGTCGAGGCCGCGCACCGGGTGGAACCAGATGCCGTATCGGTTCCCGAAGGACACGCCGGTCCACTCGTTGCGGGCGCGATCCGTCGGGTCCAGCGGGATGTGGTTCTGAACGAACGTCGCATCGAAGCTGAGGCTCAGCTCGCGACCGCCGCCAGCCAGGTTGGTGACCGACATCGTCGTGCCGGCGATGCCGTTGGTCAGCGCACCGATGAAGTCCGGCGTCTGCACGCCCGGACGGTTCGTGCCGTCCTGGAAGCTGTTGTCACCGTTGACGCCGTTGTAGGCGTAGACGGTGGCGCGCGGGGCGGCGATGTTCTCGGCATCGAAGTAGATCAGTGCCAGCTCGCCGCTGTGGCCCTTGGGGTTCGGCCCGGGGCTGACCGCCAGCCAGAAGCCGTTGGTCACGGCGTTGTCAAACCGCGCCGTGAAGGTGAAGCGATCCGTGACGGTGTTGTAGGTGTTGGTCACCTTGCGGAGGATGCCGCCACCGTCACTGTTGGTCGTGTCGCCACGATTCCAGTTGAAGATGCGGGTTTCGGCCATCGCCGCGGGGGCGAGTGCCGCGGCCGCGAGGGCCATGACGATCGTGGTCTTGCTCATAGTCTTTCTCCTAACAATCAAACCTTCGGGTCAACGATCTCGGGGACGCCTTGCCCCAACGAGTTCCCGCACGAAGTGCCACAAGGCACGCCGCAGGGAGTCAATCACGCCGTATCGCGCCACGGGGGGATTCCTCGTGTAAGCGGCACGCCACCGTGTTGTTCACGGCCTGCCCACCATGCCATAAGGCAGCGTGCAAGGCCAACGCCAGCCCCAAAAACGCCTCAATCACCCGTTCGGGCGATCGGCGCAGGAAAACTGGGAAAGATCGATCCGCCCGATAACCCACGTCGGGATTCCGTTCCGGGCGATCAAATCCTTAGACCAAACCCCTCCCGGGGAACCCGAGCCGCGCGATGAGGCGCTGGCCAAGTTTGGCGTGGATGATCGGATGCGTCACCGCCCCGGCCAGCGCGGCACCGACGACCAGATCCGTCAGCCAGTGCGCGTCGAAGATCAGCCGGCCGAACATGACGATGCACGCCAGCACGATGACCAGCGACTTCAGGCGCGGATACATCGAGGCGAGAAACACACTCATCGCCACCGCAAAGGCCGTGTGGCTGCTGGGCATCGACCACAACTGTGAGTGATCGGGGAATGACAGATCCCACGAGCGGGCCATGACCTTCTGCCCGTCCTTGAGCACCATCGGATAGCTGCCAAACGGCCCGAGGAAGCGATCGACATCGCCAATCTGCGGGCGCGGGCGGCCGATGAGCATCTTGGCCCCGAAAGTCACCAGCCCCAGCACCGCCAGGGCCATGCCATAGTCCAGCAATCGCGCCACCCGCGCGCGATCCAGCAGCGCGATGATGATCGCCACGATGACGATGCACGAGGCCTGGCCATACTGCTGAAGGGCATACAGCTCACGCCGAACATCACCCCCGATGGCGCTGGAGTGCAGCAGCGCATCGACCCGCGCATCGAGCGGATGCAGCGCAAAGCTCGCCACGACCCCCGCGACCAGGAACCATCCCCACCACGCCAGCCCCATCGGCCCGGGGGTGACCGTGCTTGGCCGTTCCCAGATCGGGATGCGCTCGGCCGGTGGCTTCTGCCCGGGTGCGTCGCTAGCCTGCGTCGGCGTGTCGCGTGAGTCTGTCAAAGTGTCATCCTGGTCAGCGCCGATGTGGCGCCGGTGGTGTGCGTCCTTGCGGGTCGCAGGCGTCATGCTGGCCCTGCTGTGTCTGGCAGTGTATCTCCCCGGGCTGTGGACCATCCCGCCGGTGGACCGCGATGAGTGCCGCTTCGCTCAAGCTAGTCGGCAGATGTTCGAGGCTGCGGCGTGGCCAGAAACTCGGCTCGATCTTCGCCGCGATGATCTCGGCCGCCCGCTCGGGGCGCACGCTGGCGGATGGGTCGTGCCGATGGTGCAAAGCACGCCCCGGCTGAACAAACCCCCGCTGATCTACTGGCTGCAAGTCGGCTCGGCGTGGCTCTTCACCGCCGGCGACCCGGCCCGCGATGCGATGTGGATGTATCGCGTGCCCTCGGTCCTCGCCGCAATCGTGACCGTGCTGGCAACGTGGTGGCTCGGCCGGATGATCTATGACCCGCGGGTCGCGACGCTGGGTGCCGCGCTGCTGGCCGTCGCGCCGATGGTCGTGTGGGATGCGCATCAGGCCCGGTCCGACCAGCTCCTGCTGGCCTGCACCACGCTGGCGATGCTCGCGCTGGCCGGGTGCCTGAAGCACGCGGGGGTGATCGGTTCCGCTCCCGCCTCCCGTGTGCTCACGCGGCAATCACCCGGCCGATGGCTCTGGCCGATCACCCTGTGGGCCGCTGTCGGCCTGGGCGTGCTGGCCAAGGGGTTCATCACGCCGATGGTCGTGTTGCTAGCCATCGCGGCGATAGCCTTCTGGCTGCGCTCCCTGGCGCCAGTGCGGGCGGTGAGGCCGATCCTCGCGTTGCCGGTCGTGGGCGTCGTCGTGCTGCCCTGGGTGTGGCTCATCGGCTCGACCTTTGGCCTGGGGTGGTATGCCCAGACCGTCTGGCAGGAGACCTTCTTGCGCGCCGCGACGGGCAGCCACGAGGGGCACTTCGCCCCGCCAGGGACGCATCTGGTGCTGCTGGTGGCGCTCTTCTGGCCGGGGTGCCTGCTGACGAGCGTCGCATTCTTCGGTGCGTGTCGGCGGGCCTGGGGCGTCGGGGCGATGCGTCACACTGGCGGGCTGTGGGCGACGCTCCGCGACGGCGTCGTCGGCGCGATCAAGGCACCGGCCCGCGGGCGAGTGATCGAAGTCTGGCTGCTGGCGTGGATCGTCCCTTCGTGGCTGGTGTTTGAAGCGAGCCTCGCCAAACTGCCGCATTACACGATGCCGCTCTACCCGGCGATCGCCCTGCTGACGGCACGCTGGGTGTTTCGCCTCGCCGCGACGGGCCGAACGGCCGAAGCCCGCGGCGCGCGCATCAGCGGGCGCGACCCCGGGCTGATCGTCTGGATGCTCGTGCCGCTGGGCCTCGCCATCGGGCTTGTCGTCGCGGGCCTGCTCACCGATCGCGGCGTCTGGATGCCTTATGGCCCCGCGCTGGCCGGCGCGGCCCTCGCGCTGAGCCTCGGCCTGCCGCTGATATTGCTCGCATGGATGGCCCTGCGCCGCGGGCGATTGGTCTTCGGCCATGGCGTGGCGATCGCGGCGTCGGTCTGGATGCTGGGCGTCGGGCTGCAACTGGTCGTGCCCTCTGCCGTGCCGGGCAGTCGCAGCGAACGTGTGATGCACCTGGTCCGCTGGGCCGAGGGTGCGCAGCCCGCAAGCGAGCCCACCGGCGCGAGCGAACGGGCGATCTACTCCACTTACCGCGAGGACTCGATGGTCTTCCAGACGCGCGGGCGGATGATCCGCGTCAGTGCCGAGGACCTGCCCAAGCGCCTCGCCGCGGACCCGCGCGCCATCGGCGTGGTCAACCTCGATGAGCCGCTCGAACCGCTGCTGACGTGGCTGAACACCCTGCCCCCTTCGACTGCCCGCGCGATGGTGCCCGATGGGCGTGCACGCCTAGCGGTGGTGTTGCCCGAGGATTTCGTCGACCCCGCGCCGCCGCTGCCCCCGCCACCGGCGGCCCTGCCTCAGGCTCGCGTCCCGTAACGCCGGGCCTCGCACGCCGCGACGCGATAAACTCAAGCCACGTCATGGCCGAGCAATGGACCATCTGGATCACGCTGCGACTGCTCCTCGGGGCGGCGTGGTCGGCCGTCATGCTGCTGGCCGGGTTGACGGTGCTGAACCAGGGCGCGTCGCTGCTGGCGGGCATCAGCCACCGCACCAGCACGCCGACGGTTGAGGACATTCAGAAGTACGTGCCCGTCGCAGGCTTGCTGGGTGTGTGCCTGTTCGTCACGGGTGTGTTTGTCTTCTGCACCGTCGTGGCCGATCGCCTCTTCCCGCGCGCCGACGTGCGCATCACCGGCTGGGTGCAGCGACTGGCGGCATGGGTCCTCATCCTCAGCCTCCTCGGCGGCATCGGCTGGTGGATCGTGACCGGGCGATAATCGGGATGTGAAGACCACCCCTCGCCCACGCGCCTGCTCAACCTCAACCCGCGCCCACGCGCCCACCGCTCCGCTGGTCGTGGCCATCGCCGCGCTCAGTGCGATGTGGATGATGCCGCCGATGGTTGCCCACGCGCAGCCCGCCGGCGCCAACGTGGCCGCACTCGAGCGCGAATCACTCGACCCCATGGCCGGCCGCGCGATTGTGCGGGCTGTGCTGGTTGACCTGCGGGCCCATCCCGAGCCGGGCCCGGCGGACTATGCCATCGCCGCGTCGCTGCTCAGCCGCGCCGCGAGCCTCGCAGGTGATCCGACGGACATCTTGCGCCTGGCCCTCGCCGCGGCGCAGGAGAGTGGCGAGGCCGATCGCGTGCTGGATATCTCGCGTCGCCTCGTCAAGGCCGATCCGGAGGACACCGCGGCTCAGTTGCAGTTGATCGAAGCCCGCGCCTCGCAGGCGGCCGACGCCGATGGGCGCCTGGCGGTCTATGACGCGGTGCTGGGTCCGCGCGGGGCGGGCGTGGATGATTCGGTCCGCTCGCGCGTCGCCCTGGCCGCCGCGATGATCCGCAAGCAGCGAGGCGATCTTCGTGGCTGCGCCGACAACCTCACTCGCGCCAGCGCCCTGGACAGCAGCAACAAGCAAGCCGCCGCGGGCGTGCTGGAGTTCTTCGTCGAGCGCGTCAATGACCCCGTCGGCCGCGTCGAATTGTTGACCAATCTGCTGCTGGCCGATCCGCTCGATGCCCAGAGCCACGCGATGCTCGCCGGCGAGTTCTCTGCCGCCGGCGTGCCCGAGGCGAGCCTGCGGTTTTATGACAATGCCGAGCGGATCATGACGCGCCTCGGCCAGAGCCTCAGCCCGCAGCAATCGGCCGATCGCTGGGTGCAGCAGGCCAAATTGCAGGGCGTCGCAGTCGTCGCGCGGCAGTTGACGGCCGAAGTTGACGAGCCACGCCGCGCAGCGCAAGTCGCACGCGATCAGGCTCGCCTCGCTCGCCGCGACATGTCCGACCTGCCCGACCCGGGCACAATCCGCTTGACGCCGGAGCTCGAGCGTCTGCGTCTGGCCTGCGCACTGGCCGCGGGCGATGCGGCCAGCACCGCCGCGTCAATCAAGGATTTCACGGCGTACGCCACTGAGTTCGCCATCGCCGCCAACGGTGCCAAGCTCCCCCCCGCCCCGGCAGAGTTCGAGCTGGCGTTGATGCGGCTGTGGGCCAACATCGATGTGGATAAGGCCCGCGCAGATATCGAGCGATTCCGCGCCGCCGGCAGCCCGCCGGAGGTGCTCGCCCGCCTCAGCGCGCTGTCGCAGCATCGCGCCGGCAATCGCGATGAAGCCCGCGCCGGGCTGCGAGCGATGCCCGGTGACGCGCTGGCGATGGTCGCGCTGGCGCAGGTGGAGATCGATGCAGGCTCGCCGCGCGAGGTCATCGAGCCGCTGCTGCTGAATATCACGACCGCCGCGCCGGGCACGGCGCTGGGTGTGTGGGCGGGCGCGAAGTTTGTCAGGATCGCCGGCCAACCGGTGCCGCAATCGCCACTGGCCGAGCAGTTCGCCCAGTTGGCCTCGGGCATCGGCTCATGGGTTGATGATGTGAGCAAGGACCCTGCACGATTCGTGACCATGCTGGTCACCACGCCGCGGCCGATCGTTGACGCTGTCGAGCCGATGCTGATCACGGCGCGCCTGCGTCACTCGCTGCCTGTACCGCTGGCGATTGGCCCCGGTGAGGTGCTCGACAGCCGCTTCCTGATCACCAACATGCCCGACTTCGGCCGAGGGATTGACGCCCGCCGTGCCACCAGCGAGGTGCTGAATCTCGATCGCCGCTTGCGCCTCATGCCGCGCGAGGAACTGATCGTCACCGCCTGGGCCGAGCCGGGCGCTGCGGGGTGGGCCACGGAAAGCGGCCTGACGACCGCGGTGCGGACGCGTCTGCGCGTGGTCAACGGTTTCCAGGTGTTCAATGGCGTGCCACAGGTCGTCGGCCTGGGCGGGTCGACGGAAGTCGGCCCCATCACGCGTGCAGCCCCCGAGGCGCGCGGCGTTGAGCAGCTCATCGGCGCGATCGGCAGCGAGCAGGGCCGCATCCTGGCGCGGACGCTCGTGCAGGTGCGTCGCACCTTGCTGGACGCTGGCGGGGCGGCTGGCGTCTCGGCGGCGGATGCGGGCAAGCTCGCCGCGGCGCTCGTCGAGCGATATCGCGCGGCCGACGCCTCACTCCGCGTACTGCTGCTGACCGGCGTGCCGAATCGCAATCAATCCAGCGCGGCTATGGCGTTCGACCAGGGCGTCGCGGGCATCACCGAGACGGACAGCACCGTGCGACTGGTCAAGCTCTTCACGCGTGCGGCGGAGGCCAAAGTCCTCGAGGCCGGCAAGGCTGATGCCGATCTGAGCCGAGCCGCGACGCGCTTGGCCGCGCGGATCGAAGCCAACTTGCCGACGTTTGCCACCCTGCGCGAAACGACGGTGCCGGGCGAGGCAGGCGCCGCCGTGCCCTCGATGGCTCCATGATCGCCCATGATGCCGCGGCGTGGCGACATACCCTCGACTGTGCCGAGTGAAATCGATGTTGCCAGCGCGATGAAGACGGTGCTTGACGCGCCGGACGATGGCACGCCGCTGTGCGGCCTCTTCACGGCGGACGTCGCCGGGCGCAACATCGTCATTCGCCCGACCAGCATCCATCGCGGCCAGATGCCCGCGTCGTTGCAATTGTGGCGGCCAGCATCGCCAACACATGCTGCGAAGCCGGACACGGGGGAATCGGGCGGGTGGATCTTCGTCCTGGACTACGAACACGCAGAGGTGTTCGACCCAGCCGTGCGATGCGTGAGCCGTGACGAGCACCCAACCCAGCCGACCGCCGCGTGGATTCGCTATGAGGCCGAGTCGGTGTTGACTCCGGCGCCGCCCGATCGCCATGCTGCCCACGCGCGCGCGAGCGACCATTCGTTCCACCTTGGCCCGCTGCACAGCATCACCGGGCCGGACGCATTCCAAGCCAGCGTCCACCGGGCGCTTGGGCACATCAGCGCTGGCGATGTCTACCAGATCAATCTGACGCATCGCCTCGAAGGTGCGTTTTCCGGTTCCGCACGCGCGCTGGGCATGGCGCTGGTGCGCCGGGCCAAGCCGTGGTTCGGGGCGTATGTCGAGTTGCCCGCCGACCCGCGCACCGGTGCGCCGGCGCGCGTCATCGCCAGCGCCAGCCCCGAACTCTTCCTCACCATCGACCCCGCCACCGACGCGCACGGCCCGATCATCACCACCCGCCCGATGAAGGGTACCCGTGCCGACCTGCGCCTGCGCGATGATCTGCACGCCAGCGAAAAGGAACGCGCCGAACTCACGATGATCATCGACCTGATGCGCAACGACCTCGGCCGCGTCTGCCAGCCAGGTTCCGTCCACGTGCCCGCCCTCCGCACGATCGAGGCCCACGCCGCCGGCACAATCCTCCAAGCCACGGGCACCGTTCGCGGCACGCTGCGGCCGGACATCACCCTCATGGACGTCCTCCGCGCCACCTTCCCCCCTGGCTCGATCACCGGCGCGCCGAAAATCCGCGCGATGCAGATCATCCGCGCCCTGGAGCCAGTCGCCCGCGGGCCATACTGCGGCGTCATCGGCTGGGTCACCGATGACGGCCACGCCGCGATGAGCGTCGCGATCCGCACCGCCGTCATCGAGCGCGGCCGCCTGCACTATGGCGTCGGCGCCGGCATCGTCGCCGATAGCGACCCAGCGGCCGAATGGGAAGAAACCCTCGCCAAAGCCGCGATTATTCGGGATTTAGTAAGTAGCCCCGAGCATCGTGCGCCCCACTGATCGTGTCCCCCGGTGGTTTGGCGCGGGCGGGCGATCTATCCTTGTCCCCTTGGCCCGAGGGCTTCGCAGGTGTTCTGCGGGCACTCGGCCGACATGCCCCGATCAGCCGCCGCCACGCCGCAGGGCTCAGCGGCCCGCCCCGGGGACCCATAGGAAAGGTGT
>JALOQT010000309.1 GCA_025453375.1 Phycisphaerales bacterium
CGGGCAGGGTGAAAGCCTGCCCCACGCGGCGTTGGGCCGTCGGGCGCGCAGTCGCGTCGTCCTCCTTCGCCGCCTCTCTCCTCCCGCGCCTCGCTGCCTCTCGATGCCTCCCCTTCGTCGTTCCGTCGCTCCGTCGCTGCCTCACACCCTCGCTTCTTCCCACCCGCCACCGTCCCTCCTACGCTCCGCGACCATG
Source organism: Phycisphaerales bacterium (assembly GCA_025453375.1). Taxonomy (GTDB): domain Bacteria; phylum Planctomycetota; class Phycisphaerae; order Phycisphaerales; family UBA1924; genus JAJTGZ01. The sequence goes on from JALOQT010000309.1 coordinate 197, forward strand.
AACAAGTTTGTGCTCACGATGATCCTCATGGCTCCGCTGCTGATCTCCGGCGGGCTGTACTTTGCCATCCCAAAGAACCCGCAGGAGCGTTTGCTTAACGCGCGGCGGATTGCGGAGCTGAATGCCGGTACGCCGGCGCGGGCTGAGGCGATGAGCGCCGCGGCCAATCCGCTTGATGAGGCTCGCAAGGCTGCCGAGAAGCTCGCCAAAGACGCGGCCGACAAGGCCCAGCAAGCCGCCCAGCAGGCGGCCGACGCGGCCAAGGGCGCGGCGGAGAAGGCTGCTGGGGCCGCGGCCGATGCGGCCAAGGCGGTGACAGGCGAGAAGATGCTCCGCCCGGAGTTTTTGCCGCAGGGCTACATCATCGTCGTGACGGATTCGACGGGCCTCTCCAGCCAGGATTCGCCGCTGTATCTGGCCAGCAGCTACAACGGGTGGAACCCGGGTGATGAGAAGTTCAAGATGTCTCGCCGCAGCGACCTGCGCTGGCAGATCGTCATGACCCCGGGCCGGACCGATGCGCCGATCGCCTTCAAGTTCACGCGCGGCTCGTGGGATCTCGAAGAGCTCAGCGAGGGTTTGACGGTCATCGACAACCGCGGCCTGCCCGAGGTGCCCGCCAGCAAGTATGGCGATGGCAAGACGCAGCCGATCTTCGAGTTCACCGTCCCCAAGTGGGGCGACCAGCGCCCCAACCCAGCCCTACGGCCGGACCTCAATCCGTACTTTGATATCAAGACGGCGGATGTGACGCGCATCGAAGTCGCCGGTGGCGTCGTGTCGCCCTTCAAGCGCGATCTGCTGGTCTGGACGCCGCCGGGCTACAACGACCCGGCCAACATTCAGCGGCAGTATCCCGTGCTCTATCTGCAGGACGGGCAGAACCTCTTTGAGACGCACCCGGGCATTCCTGCCGAGTGGGCGATCGATGAGACGGCGGCCCAGTTGATCCGCGATGGCAAGATCGAGCCGATGATCATCGTCGGCATCCCGCACAGCGGCAGGGGCCGCGCCAGTGAGTACATGCCCTTCGCCAACGCTCGCCTGGGCGAGTCCAAGCCGATGGGTGATTGGTACGCGGACTGGGTCGTGTCGGAAGTGATGCCGCGTGTTGAGCGCCAGTTCCGCGTGGCCAAGGGGCGCGAGAACACGGTCGTCGGCGGGGCGAGCCTCGGGGCGATCATCAGCCTGCACATCGCCAGCCGCCACCCCGACAAGTTCCGCGGCGTGCTCGTCGAGAGCATCGCCCCGCTGGGCGAGGACAACCCGACGCTCGCGTGGCTCAAGCAGGGCACGAGCATCAAGGGCATGAACGTTTTCTATGGGTACGGCTTGCGCGAGGGCGACGCCGCGGCGGACAAGACCAACGCGCTCAACGCCGCGTACATCCGAACCTTCCAGGACACGCAGGCCTGGCTGCAAGGCCAGGCATCGATGGTCCAGACCCTCAGCACCGACTCGCCCCACAACGAGCGAGCCTGGGCCGAACGCATCGGCGCGGCGTTGCAGTTCCTGTTCCCCGTGGCGAATAAGTGACGAGTGGTGAGTGACGAGTGACGAGGAAAGGCAGGCGTAGGGAGCCGGGCATCTGGCATCAGAAGATGCCGCGACCCTCGTACGCCGTGCCTGTTCGCATTCAACCTTCCACCTTCAGCCTTCGCCATCGAGCCTCAGCCTTCCCTGCGCATGACCACCACCCTTCCCAGCCTGGCCAAAGTTCTTGATGGCAAGGCGCTGGCCGATGCGTATCGCGCTGCGATTGCTCAGCGCGTCAAGGCCGTCGAGGCGCGCGGCGGGAGGGTGCGGCTGGATGCGATTCTCGTCGGCACGGCGGACAACGCCGCGCGGGTGTACGCGACCAACCAGGGCAAGACGTGCAACGCCGTGGGCATCGGGTATAAGTTGCACGAACTGGGCAGCGAGGCGGAGGTCGCGACGTATGACGACATCGCCGGGCGCGTGCTGCTGCTCAACACGCAGGAGCACGTCCATGCCGTGATGCTGCACATGCCCCTGCCCGACGGGATCGATCCCTACAGCGTGCAGAAGCTCATCGCCCCGGAGAAGGACGTCGAGGGCGTCAACCCGGCGAATATCGGCAACGTCGTCTATGGCCGCAGCAGCCTGGCGCCGTGCACCGGGCTGGCGGTGGTCAAGATGCTGGCCGCAACGGGCGTCCCCTTGCGCGGCAAGAAGTGCCTGGTCATCGGCGCCAGCGATGTCGTCGGCAAGCCGATCGCCGTGCTGCTGATGCGGACGGATGCAACGGTCATCAGTTGCAACAAGTACACCGGCCAGGACGCGGTCGCCGCGCTGGCCCGCGAGGCGGATGTGATCGTCGCGGCGGCGGGGGTGCCCGGGCTTGTGACGGCGAACATGGTCAAACCGGGGGCGATTGTCGTCGATGTCGGGGTCAACCGCGTGGCCGGGCCGGATGGCAAGATGCGGACGGTGGGTGATGCCGATTTCAGCCCCGTGGCCCAGGCGCTCGGCCCGAACGGGTGGATCAGCCCGGTGCCGGGGGGTGTCGGGCCGATGACGGTGACGATGCTGCTGCTCAACGTGGTGCGGGCGGCGGAGCGGGCGGTGGGAATCATCAGCGAGGACTGACGCGATTGGGGGGAGAGCTGGGTGGTGGGGTGGTGGGGGGGGGCGTGGGGGGAAG
>JALOQT010000310.1 GCA_025453375.1 Phycisphaerales bacterium
ACGGATGATGGGCGGGCGCAGTTGGCCAAGGAGGAGCGCCAGTGGCAAGCCGTGGCGGGGGCGATGTCGGCGTTGGGCGTGCTGGGCGGGGGCGGGCCGGGTGGGGGCGGGTTGGTCGGGGGTGGTGGCGGGGCGCAGTCGGTGTCGATCGGAGGTGCACTGTGAGCATGAGCGTTTCGCACAGCGCCGGTCTTCAGCGTGGCCGCGTTGGCCGGGATACTGAGGTGATTGCCCGTTCTGGCCTGCCGGCCGAGCTGGCGGCGGTGGTGACGCGCGTCGTCAGCGCGTGCCGCCTGTGGAAGCATGAGCGGGCCGACGTGGCGCGCGAACTGTGTGCCCACTTCGCCGACGGGCTTGATGCGGGCCACAGCCCGCAGGAGCTGGCCTCATCATTTGGCGACCCGAACGCCGCGGCGACACTGATCACCCGCGCCAAGAAGCGCGGGCGCGGCCCACTGTGGAAGTTCACCCGCGGGCTGCTGATGGCGTTGCTGGTGCTGCTGGGCATCTACGCGATCCTGGCGGTGCGATATTGGGCAGGCTCGCCGACAATCGCGGTGGATTATGTCGCGAAGGTCAACGCGCCGTCGCTGGCGGTGCCGGAGGACCAGCGGGCGTGGCCGCGGTATCGGGATGCGTACATGCGGCTATCGGTGCCCGAAGCGAGTCTTGCCGAGACGCATCTGACGAGCATGCGCGGCGATGCAGACTGGGAGCGTGCGGCGGCCTACGTGCGTGCCAACGCCGCGACGTTGGAGCAGATTCGATCCGCCGCGAAGCTCACGCACAGCGGATATATCGCTGGCTTCAAGCCTGACTTTGACCCAAGCCAGCGACCGGGTGCCAAGGCGCCACCGCCGGCGCCAGTGCCTGTGCAGCTGCCGAACCTGCAAGGCTCGGTCTATCAGATCATGCTGCCCCACCTGGCGGTGTATCGTGAAATGTCCAGGACGCTGGCGTTTGACGCGCGGCTTGCGGCCAGCGATGGGGATGGCCAGCGGGCGATGGCCAACATCCGCGCGATCGGCGGCCTGGCTCGACACAGCAGCGAACCCGCTGGCGTATTGATCGGGCAGCTGGTCAACATCTCGATCCACACCATGCTTGTCGGGCTGGTTGATCGCCTGCTGGCCGACCACCCGATGCTGTGGAGCGATGCCGAGCTTGTCGAGCTATCGGCGATGCTGAACTCCTGGCGGGTTGATCCGAGTGAGGGTCGAGACGCGATCAACATGCAGATGGAGCGGGCCTCGATGCTGGATGTCTTGCAGCGGGCCTATTCCGACGATGGATCGGGGGATGGGCGCCTGGTGGACCTGCGGTTCATGGCGACGATCGCCGCGGTGAGTGAAACGCCCGACTCGGCTCTGGTGAAGCTTGGCGGACCGATCGCATCGCAGTTTGTGGCCAGCCGTGCGGAGATGTTGCGTGAGTATGACCGCGTGCTGTCACTGGCTTCGGCGCAGGAGAAGCTGCCACTGATCAATCGCGACAAGGAGATCCGCGCAGTAGATCGGGGCCTGCAGGGAGCGCGGTACACGCTGATCAATCTGATGATGCCCTCGCTCGCGCGAGCCCAGACCAACGCCGCCCTTGGCGCCGCGCGGCGTGATGCCGCCGTCACCGGCCTGGCGCTGGAGCGGTACAAGCGGGCGAAGGGCAGCTATCCGGCAACACTCGAGGCACTGGTGCCGACGTATCTGGCGGCGCTGCCGCGCGATCCGTGGACGGGCGGGGCGATGCAGTATCGTGCGCCTGCCGCCGATGCCGTCGGCGGCTCGACGCGGCCACGTCTGTACGTCGTCGGGCGCAATGGGACCGACGATCAAGGCCGCGGCGGTGCCTCAGCCGCCGCCCTGCCGAGTGCGGACCCCGATGACCAGATGCTGTGGGGCCCGGCAGTTGACGCGGTCAAGTGACGTGAAGCGTGCAGGCGGCCCGCCTGCGGCCCGCCGGCCCGACTCTCCAGCAGCCTCACTACGCTTGGCTCGTGAACACTCCGTCGCCCACCAGCCCTTCGTCCGCATCGTCCGCATCGGCCGCACGCACGACCGCGACGGCCGCCGACCATGCCTCGGCTGCCCACCATGCCTCAGCCGTCGATGGGCCGCTGACGATTCGTGGGCGGCGGTTTTCCAGCCGTCTGATTGTCGGCACCGGCAAGTATGCCTCGCACGAACTGATGCAGCGGGCGCTGGAGGCCAGTGGGGCGCAGGTGGTGACCGTCGCGGTGCGGCGTGAGCGGCTCTACAACGCTGCGGGCCAGAGTCTGCTTGATGCGCTGGACCTGTCGCGCTACACGATCCTGCCCAACACGGCGGGGTGTTTCAGCGCGGAGGATGCCGTGCGCGTCGCGCGGCTCGGGCGTGAGCTGCTTGAGCAGCTCGGCAACCCCGGCGCGGGGTGGGTGAAGCTGGAAGTGCTCGGCGACAAGAAGACGCTGCTGCCCGACCCGATCGCCACCGTCGAGGCGACGCGCACGCTGGTCAAGGACGGGTTTGAGGTCATGGCCTATTGCAGCGATGATCCGATCGCGGCCCTGCGCGTCAAGGAGGCGGGCGCGGCGAGCGTCATGCCCGCCGGCTCGCCGATCGGCAGCGGCCAGGGCGTGCTGAATCGCAACAACATCGTGCTGTGCCTGGAGCTGCTCAAGGCCGGTGATGCGACGTATCCGGTGATCGTCGACGCGGGCGTCGGCGCCGCCAGCGACACCGCCGTGGCGATGGAACTCGGCGCCGATGGCGTGCTGCTCAACACCGCCATCGCCCACGCGAGCGACCCGGTGCTGATGGCCAGCGCGATGAAGCACGCGACGATCGCCGGGCGCGAGGGCTATCTGGCCGGGCGAATTCCCAA
>JALOQT010000311.1 GCA_025453375.1 Phycisphaerales bacterium
AAACTGCTCAATGACAGCAAGAAGCCGGCGATGGCGCATGCGTGAGCGGACGGTGGAGCGAACTCCGGGTTGGCAGCATGTTCGGGACGGCTGAACACATGATCTGATTTCGTTGACAAAGCCGCATGCCCCCTTGACGATCCTTGAGACCGTGGTATTCTGCCTGCGGAGTCCGCGTGTTGTTGGTGAACAAGGAGGGAATGGATCATGTCTCAGACCTTCGCAGGTGCTGCTGTCGGCTGTCTTGCGCTGTGTGGTTTGGCTGGCGTTTGTGTCGGTGCGCCGACGCTCAACGCGACGATGACGGTGGACAACCAGTTTGTCGCGTCGGTGAGCACCTCGCCGACGGCACCGGGAACGACGTTTCTGACCGGGAACTCCTGGCCCATCACGTCCAATGGGTCGTTTGCCTTCCCAGGTGCGGGAACGTATTACCTGCACGTGCTGGCTACGGATCTCGGGCGGCCCGAGATGTTCATCGGGCTGTTCACGATCACGGACCCGCAAGGCAGCACATTCGCCAATGGGGGGACGCAGCTGGTCACCAATACGACCCACTGGACGGTCAGCAACACCGGCTTTGGCGTCAATGGCGTCGCACCGTTGGACCTCGGGCCGAACGGCTCACAACCCTGGGGCAACTTCTCGACGATGACCTCATCGGCCCGATTCCTCTGGGCGCCGACGTTCACCTCGACGGTGTACTTCACGACGGTCATTAACGTCGTGCCGACCCCGACGGTGACGGCAGGCCTGGCGATCGGCCTGTTGGCGTCGACGCGTCGGCGCCGCTGAGCCGTTGACAGTTCTGCGATACACGAGGGGTGACGCCGCTGATCACCACCGCTTCATCACTCCGCCGGGGTCGATGACGGTGGTGCTTCGGTGAACATCGCTTCGACGAATGCCTCGGGGTCAAAGGCGGCGAAGTCTTCCGGGCGTTCGCCGGTGCCGATGAACTTCACGGGCGTTTCGACGCTGGAGCGGATCGCCACGACGACGCCGCCCTTGGCTGTGCCATCGAGCTTGCTGAGAATGATGCCCGTGATGCCTGCGGCTTTGCCGAACTCCTCGGCCTGGCGCACGGCGTTTTGCCCAGTCGTCGCATCCAGCACGATCAACGCCTCGTGCGGCGCGCCGGGCACCTGCTTGGCCAGCACGGCGCGAATCTTGCCGAGCTGCTTCATCAGCGGGTCCTGCGTCTGGAGGCGACCGGCGGTGTCGACGATCAGCACATCGACCTTTCGGGCGATCGCGGCTTTGCACGCGTCAAACGCGACGGCCGCCGGATCGGCACCTGCATGGCCCTTGACGACATCAACGCCCAGGCGCTCGCCCCAGATTTCCAGTTGGCGCACCGCCCCTGCGCGGAAGGTGTCGCACGCCGCCAGCAGCACGCTGCGGCCCTGGCCCTTGAGGTGAGCGGTGAGCTTGGCGATGCTGGTCGTCTTGCCCGCGCCGTTGATGCCCGTGACGAGGATGACCGTCAGCGTGCCCGTTGGCTGCAGATTGATCGGCGCGGGCTGGAAGGTCGCCTTGGCCCGCACGTCCACACTGTCACCCTGCCCGCCCGCCGCCAATAGGGCCTTGAGCGACGTCTTGAGATGCTCGAGCAACTGGGCCGAGTCGGTCAGGCGGCCGGCCTGGAAGTCCTCCCGCGCGGCGGTGATGATCCGCGTCGTGCCCTTGACGCCGACATCCGCCTCCAGCAGCATCCGCTCGACATCGGCCAGGAGTGATTCATCGAGCTTGCGCCCGAGGATCAGGTTCTTCAGCCGCGTGACGAAAACTTCCTTCGTCTTGGCCAGCCCGGCGCTGAGCGTCTCGGTGACACTGCTGGCCGCGGCGGCGACGGTGTCGGTAACCTTCGAGATGAGATTCTTGAAAAAGCCCATGGGGAAGGCGGAAGGCGAAAGACGTGAGACGTGAGGCCACGGGCCGCGTGGAGCAGGTTTTCAACCTGCTCGTCTGCCCCGTTTGGCCAAACCAGCCGCAAAAAGCAACGCGGGGCCAACACTAGGCCCCGCGTGGGAAACTCAATCGGTCAGGATTGACGGCTGGCTCAGGCCTTGCCGAACATCCGGGCCAGTTTGTCGGCCACGATGGCGACCTTGTCGGCGCTGTCGTAGGCCCCGCTCTGGATTTCCTGCTTGATCCGGGCCAGGCGCTCGGCGCGGGCGGTGTCGGACGCTTCGGCGGCCTGCAGGGCCTCCGGCGACAGTGACACCGAATCGGCCCGGGCGACCCCGACCGACGCCGGGCTGACGCCCTGCGGCCCGACACGGGCAATGACGCCACCGATGCGGCTGGCCGCCGCCGATGCGTTCAGACCAGAAATGTTCGACAGGCTCGACATAGGACGCTCCACTGTGATGCACCACAACTGTGCTTCGCGGCGTGCATGAGACACCCTTCGGTGCCGGGCCATCCTGGCCGCCCCCGCTGAACTCCATCTCGGGTCTTTACTGATTCCCGGCTGACTCGGTTCGATCTCCGTCAGCCGGGCAGGTTCATCACACCTGATGTATCGGAGTCACACGCGAAACTTCTTGAACCACCTACTTTTCGCAACCTCGCGTCTAAGTGCGTGTCAAATCAAGCGTTACGAGCGGATTTCCGGTGTTCGGGAGGGGATTTCCCAGTTCAGAAATCGCAGTTTGTTCGGTTTTGCGCGTCGTCTTTGCGCTTTGGCAATCCAACCGCTGCGGCGTGCGAAAAATGTGATGACTGGCGCGATATCGCGCGACGAGCCGGCCTCCCCCCCACCCCCCACTGCTGTCCAAGCGGGCGTGCGGATAATCCGGCTTCCACCTTTTGGAGATCGCTGTGCCGCACTTT
>JALOQT010000312.1 GCA_025453375.1 Phycisphaerales bacterium
GCCGCACCGCGCTGACGCGCTGCTGCTGCGTCGGCTTGATGAACGTCCGGCCGACGTATCGGTTCGGCACGATGCCCTCGCGATACTGCACGCCGCTGGCGCGGGCGAAGCCGATCGCCGCCGAGCGCCCGCTATCGGGCATCGGCATGACGTAATCCGTCCCGGCTGGCACGGGGCTTTCCTTGGCCAGTTGTTCGCCCATCGCCTCGCGGGCGACCTGCACATTCTGCCCGAAGACCACACTGGCCGGGTTGGCAAAATACACGTGCTCAAATATGCACTTGGCCAGCCGCGCCGCCGGGGGTGAGAACCGGCGCGACGACACACCCTTGTCACTGAGTGTGACGATCTCCCCCGGCTCAATCTCCCGCAGCAGCGTCGCCCCGACGCAGTCCAGCGCCACCGTCTCGCTGGCGACGACGTGCGCCCCGTCCGGCGTGATTCCCAGCACCAGCGGCCTCCACCCCCACGGGTCACGCGCAGCCTCCAGCCGGTCAGCATGCAGCACCAGCAGGCTAAACGCACCTTGCAGATGCCGAAGCGTGCTGGCCAGCGGATCGGGCGTCTCCTGCTGGTCCGGGCTGGCCAGCAGATGGATCACCACTTCCGTGTCGCTGGTCGTGTGGAACAGATGACCAGCGCGCTCAAACTGCGCCTTGAGCGCATCAGCATTGACCAGGTTGCCATTGTGCGCCACCGCCACCTGCCCGCCGACGTACTGCTCCAGCAGTGGCTGGGCATTGCACGCCAAACTGCCGCCGGCGGTGCTGTACCTCGTGTGGCCGATCGCTCCGTGCGTGGCGCGCGGGGCAAGTTTGCTCAGCGTGTCTTCATCGAACACTTCGGGCACCAGGCCCTGGCCCGTCACGGCGTGCAACTGTCGCCCGTTGCTGACGGCGATCCCCGCCGCCTCCTGCCCGCGATGCTGCTGGGCATACAAGCCCAGATACGTCGCATAGGCGTTGCCCGCCTCCGGCTGGCTGTTCCAGATGCCAAAGACGCCGCACTTCTCCTTCTTCTCCCCGGCGAGGCCGCCGAGCAACTCCGTCGGACGTTGCAAGACCGGCAAGCGGACGTGCACTGGGCGCGAAGTGGGCGTCTGCGGCATGGGAGAGGATACACCGCACAGAGCCGATCGTCGAAAATCGGCGCCATCTTCATCACCCGCCCTCCTCGTTCAACGAAAACACCCCGCGACAATCGTCACGGGGTGGCGGAAGCAAACTTCACCGAACCGTTTGGCAGCCCAGGCCGACTCAGCGTGCCCGGCGACGGACGCCGAACAGGCACACGCCCACGCCAAACATCGCCGCCGCGCCGGGCGTCGGAATCACCACAAAGCCAATATCGCGGAAGGACTGCAGCGTCGTGTTGCTGATGAACGTCGGCGAGTTGAGCCAGCCGGTCATCAGTTCATTGCGCATGTCGCCCGCCCCGCTGACGATGCCCGTCAGTCCCGCGCCACCGTCCACTTCGTTCCAGTGGGCATCGGCCGTCCCGGGGCCGCCGCCAAGCTCGATGGGCACAAACGTTGCCAGCGGCTGGCCAAACTCGGCCTGATACGCCGCCAGGGCGAAAGCCCCGGTGTATTGGCCTGAGCCATTGGTGTACACGCCGTTGTTGGTCCACAGCGTGCCAAAGCCCATCACGTGGGCCATTTCATGCAGGATCACCGGCAGCAGCGTCCCGCTGGTTTCAAGGCTACTCAGGTCGGCCGAATCAAACTGCATGATGCCCGTCGTCGCGAGGAAATAGCCAGCCTGCGTGACGCCGGTCGTCGGCCCGGCCGAACCCAGCACACCGCCCGGGCCATCAATGGCGACGCCCGACGCTGAAATGTTGATGCCCGTGATCGTGATACCAGGCTGATAGCCAGTGATATAGCTTTGCCACGTCGCCGCGGCCGTCGCGAAGATCGCCTGCTGGCTGGGCGTGATGCCCCCGCCATAAGAAACGTTCAGCGAGAACGACGCCTCGGCCGTACCAGCCAACGCCAGCAACGCCACACCAGCACCAACCATCGTCCGCAACCGCCCGAACCTGCTCTGCAACTTCATGAGCTCTCTCCTCAGCCGCCCGGGCTTTCGCCAAGGCTTCCCGCCACCGAGGAACCTGCCACCCCGCGCACAGCGCGAGCGTGGTTGGTGGACCGCGCCACCGCGCCGCGGCTCAATACCGCGAAACGTCACACACAGCCCAGCCTGCGAAGGCCACGCCGATACCAAACTTCACTCGGGGGACTCTCTCTCCTCCGGGTGAGTCCGCAAAGTACCACGTTGGAACAACAATGCAAGTCCGGCCGACGGTTTTATCAAGAAATCGTAAAGAACGCGCCCGTCGTCAGGCCATCATCATCTCCGAAGATCACTCGGCACCCCAGTCGGAAACAACGCTGCAATCTCCGCCTCAATCCGCTCGATCCGACGCCCCGGATTAGGGTGGGTCGCGGCGAAGTCCGGCCGATTCCGAGCCGCCGCCCCCCCGCTGGCCGCTTCGAGAATCTCCATCACCCCGATCAGCGACCGCGGGTCATATCCCGCCGCGAACATGATCCGAAGGCCCAGCGCATCGGCCTCCAGTTCGTGGTCCCGGCTGTATTTCAGCCCGAGGTAGTTCGCCACGGTGCTCGCCAGCATCCCCGCCCCGCGCCCGCCGGTTTCGCCGCTCGCCCCGACGGCCACGCCCGTCACCAACCCCTGGCTCAGTTCGGCCTTGGCCATCCGCTCGGCTGAGTGGCGGCCCAGCACGTGGCCAATCTCATGCCCGAGCACGCCAGCAAGTTGCCCCTCAGTCTGCAACCGCGTCAAGAGCGCTTCGGTAATGAAGACCTGCCCC
>JALOQT010000313.1 GCA_025453375.1 Phycisphaerales bacterium
GGTCGCCCACTCAGTATGCTGCGTTGCGCTCGGTGCTCAGCAACACATTCGTGGAGGACAGCATGAAGCTCATTGCAGGCTTGATTGGCGGGTTGGTGGCGATGCTCGTCGGTGCGGCGGTCTGGGCTGCGATTTCTTACTACACCGGATATGAACTGGGCTTCATCGCCTGGGGCATTGGCGTGCTCGTCGGCCTAGGCGTGTCGCTGGGGATCAGTCGCCTTGGCGGCGGCGAGGGGGCACCGGGCGTGGTCGCTGGCGTGCTGGCGGTGGTGCTGGCGCTGGGCGGGATTGCGCTGGGCAAGTTTGTGACGGTGCACTTCGTCGTCGAGCGTGAATTGGCCAGTCGGAACCACACCGTGACGGAGTCGTCGGCCGTGCTCAGGCTGGTCATTGAGTTGGCCAGTCGCCAGGAGGCGCAGGGCAAGACCATCAAGTGGCCCAATGACAAGCCGCGCGAGGAACGCTTGGCCAAGGCCGACTTTCCCGCCGATATGTGGGCGAGCGTCGAGACTGTGTGGAACGGCTATCCGGAGGATCAGCGACGCAGCATCGTCGATGAACTCCAGAAGGAGTATGACAAGAGCCGTCGCGCTCGCGCCGGCCAGGCCAAGGCGGCGATCTTCACCTCCTCCTTCGGCGCGTTTGATCTGCTGTGGGTCGTCTTCGCGGCGTGGAGTGCGTTCAAGATCGGATCGAAGGGTTCATGAGCCGCGCAGGATGCAGCCACGCGAGGGGATGATGGCTATGAGCCGGTGCGATGCTGTGATGACTCCGCAATCGAGGCTGTTTCGGGCAGGTTGAAGACTGCCCCTTGCAGTGTCTTTCTCTCCGTCGCTTCGTCGCTTGTTCCTCGCACCCGTCTCCTGATCTGGCACGTACTTGCGAGGCATGCATGACCACACCAGCGAACATGCAGCAGCAGGCGAGACCGGCGCCGCCGAGGCGTGCGGCGTGGGTGCAGCGGTGTCTTGATGCCGGGAATGTCTGGCTCGCCTCAGCGATGGCGATCTTGTGGCTGGAGCTCATGGTGCGCGAGCCGATGTGGTCGGTGGGGAGGTGGGTGGTGGGGATCGCGGTGAAGCTCTCGCCGACAGAAGTCGAGTGGCTCATGGCCCGCAAGATCGGACGATCCGAGTGGCACGAGCCTGCGCGAATGGCGGGCATCGGCCGACCGCAACTTTGGCCGTGGTCAGGAACGGCGGGGAGTGAACTCGATCGATGGTCTGGCTTTTTGGCCAACATCTTCGCATCGGCTTTGTATCTCGGCGGCATCTTGGCCTTGCTGATCGCCGCGATGATGCTGGTGGCTCGATGGTTTGTGCGAGGCATGGCGGGCGAGGGGTGGATCGCGTCTCGTAGCCCACGCACGGTTGGTGAGCACGCTCGCGCTGGCTCGCCTTATCGCGTCAGCAGATGGCCGTGGGTGCTGGCTGGCGTCGCGGCGTGCGTGGGTTCAATTCGGATCGGCTATGGCGTGAACAGCGAGGCGCGTCCACCGGGATCACAAGAGACTCCCTATTACGCCCATGAAGCGGGCATCGTGCTGATGTCCGGCGTGGTGCTGGTGTGGATCGTGGCGTGCTGGTGTGCGTGGCGTGAACGCGTTGAGCGCACGCGCATGGACGCGACAGGCGATGCGACATGCGATCGCTGCGGCTATTCACGTCGCGGTTTGGCACTGCACGCGCGCTGCCCGGAGTGCGGCACGGAGTGCAGCACGCCGTCACCATCGGCAGCGCGACGGTGGCGCGTGCTCAGGAACATGCCCCGGCGAATGGCGGTGTGTCTGCTCGTTGCGTGCTTCGTCGCCTGCGCCGGCATGACCCTTCCACTGTGGAAGGACTACACGGAGAGCATCATGCCCACGTGGGGCGAGAGGCTCATCAACGACACACAAAGGCTCACTGGCATGACGCGCGTGACGGTGTGGTTTGGCAAACTGCCGCACTGAGTGCCGGCGGGAACGGGGAATTGACAGCAGCCATCGGGCATCAGCAGACACCTGCAATGGCGTTCCATCGGCCTTCTGGTACTCTCTGCGGATCGGGCACGGCGATCGGGCCTGGCGAACGGCGATCGGGCCCGGCAGAAGCATTGTCGCATGCCTCCCCCTCCGTCGCTTCGTCGCTCCGTCGCTTCCCCCCTTGGCCCTACTTGCTCACCGTCCGCTGCTCGATCCGCTTGACGCTCACGGTCTTGACGAGGCGGTCGATGTATGAGCCGGGGGTGTGGATGGTGTCGGCGGCGAGGGTGCCGGTCGGGACGATGTGTTCGACTTCGGCGATCACGAAGTTGGCGGCGGTGGCCATCATCGGGTTGAAGTTGCGGGCGGTCTTGTTGTAGATCAGGTTGCCGAACGTGTCGGCCTGGTGCGCCTTGACCAGCGCCAGGTCGGCGAAGAGGCCCGTCTCGAGGACGTAGTCGCGCGGGGCTGCGTGCGCTGGGCGGCGAGCGTTGCCACCCTCTACCGGCCGGTTCATCGCCTGCGTGTCATCGCTGGGGCGATAGAACGCGCGGGTCTCTTTGCCCTCGGCCACCGGCGTGCCCACGCCCGTGGCGGTGTAGAACGCGGGGATGCCCGCGCCGCCGGCGCGAATCCGCTCGGCCAGCGTGCCTTGCGGGTTGAACTCGATCTGCAGTTCGCCGGCGAGGTATTGCTTCTCAAACATCGCGTTCTCGCCGACGTAGCTGGAGATCATCTTCTTGATCTGGCGCGTCTCCAGCAGCAGGCCCAGGCCCCAGGGCGTCGGCATATCGACGCCGGCGTTGTTGCTGATGCACGTGAGGTCTTTGACGCCACTGTCACGCAGGGCGACGATGAGCTGCTC
>JALOQT010000015.1 GCA_025453375.1 Phycisphaerales bacterium
GTCAATCGTGGAACGATGATTGTCGAACTGATCCGTACCGAGGCGCTGAGCATCAGTCGCCAGCCCGCACCGGCCCGGCCCGACTCTGCAGGCACGACAGTCCCATCGACCACGCCGAAGGCCAACTCGCTCCGAGCGAGCCTCAACGAGCAGTTACGTCAAATCGGGCTCGAGGTATCGCGATAAATGCGATTCACGCGGCGCGCCGGCGCAGCAGCCAGGACAGCTCGGGCGAGCGCATCGCCAGGCACATGGCCAGATAGATGCCGCCACCGACGCCACAGCACACCGCCAGCCGCAGCACGCGGTCCATCCATCGCAGCGGCTGGTGCGTCGCTGGCCAGAAGTGCAGCGTGATCAGCACGCCGGCGGCCATGATGATCGTCGCCAGGACGATGCGGGCCATCGCTGCGAGCGTGGGTCGATCCAGCAGCCAGCCAGTCAGCCCGGCCTCGCGCCGCAGCATCCGCCCGGCCAGCAGCAGCAGGGCCATGGTCTGGATCATCTGACTGATCGCCGTGCCCCAGGCCAGCCCTGCCTCGCGCAGGGGCCAGATCAGCACGAGGTTGATCGCGATCGTCAGGCCGACCATCGCCAGTGCCAGTTTCATCGGCGTCTTGGTGTCCTTGCGGGCGTAGAACGCGCGCGTCAGCACATGGTTGAGTGAATATGCCCACACACCCACGGAGAAGCCCAGCAGCACGTTGGCCGCTCGCTGCAGGCCCTCGCGCGAAAAGCCCTGGCTGGCGCCGACAGGGCCATACATGATCGTCACCAGGTCATCCCGCACCAGCGCCAGGCCCACGCCCGCCGGCAGACCGATGAGCAGGCTGAGGCGAAGGCCACGCCGCAGAACATCGATGAACGCCGCGGGCGTGTCGGCCGCGCGGGCTAACAGCGGGAACGCGGCAGTGGCCACTGCGATCCCGAAGACACCCAGCGGAAATTGATACAAGCGCGCCGTCAAACTCAGAATGACATTGCTGCGTTCATCCAGCGGGACGGGCGTGCCGAGGATCGTCGGCCCGACCCAGATCGGCCACATGGCGATCAACGTGTCGACGAAGGTACTGAGTTGCAGCGTGCCCAGGCCGACCATCACCGGCACAAACGTCCGCAGCATCCGTGAGGCCGTCTGGCGAGCGCGCGTTCGCGCTTCGGCCCTCGCGGCGGCATTCAGCGGCGGCTCATCTGCGCGGGCCTTCTGCAGAATCCACCAGAATGTCAGCGCCTGCGTGAGGCCCGAGAGCACTGTCGCAACCGCCAGCGCATAGGCCACGCCCGTACCGCCGATCTCTCCACGAAACGTGAAGAATAACCCCGTGACAATGATGAATGCATTGAGCAGTACAGGCCCACTGGCCGCCAGCGCATAGCGCCCGTGAATCTGCAGCATGCCCGCGAGGATCGCCACGACGCAGATCATCGGCATGAACGGCAGCATGACCATGAGCAGCCCGATGCTGAGCCTTCGCTCCTCATCACCCGGGGCGAAGATCAGCACCGCCAGCAACACCAGTTCGATCGCCGCGGTGAGCAATCCCGTGATGATCGCCAACCACTGCAGCGTCAGGCCCGAGAGCACGCGGGCCAGGGGTTTGTCATGCTTGTGGGCTTCGACATACTCCGGGATGAACGCCGCCGACAGGGCACCTTCGCCAAACAGGCGCCGGAACATGTTGGGAATCGCAAACGCCGCGGCAAAGGCTGATCCCACAGCCGTGTCGCCGAAAATCCGCCCCAGCAGCACATCTCGCACAAGCCCTAAGACGCGCGAACCGAGCGTGACCAGGCCCGTGGCGCGGACAGCCACGCCAAGTTCGGGCTCGGCGGCTGTCAGGTCTGGTTTGGGCGCAGGTTCGCCGGGCATCGGGTGAAGTATCGGCTACTGGCCCGGTCTGGGCACTAAGGTTCACTCTGGATGTCGCAGGCACTCACCAAGTATCAGGCGTTGTACGAATCCGTCCGGTCCCGCGCGCGGCGTGAGCCAGCGCCCACCGGCCCGGATCGTCTCGTCGCCGACCTTGGCGTCCGCTGGCGAAATCGCCAGATCACCCTGCCCTACCTCCGCACGCAGGCCGAGATGATCGACCGCGAAGCACCCGCCCTGCGCGATCTTGGCGAACGCGCGCTGGACGATCGCATCTTCGAGATCAAGGGCGCGATGATCCGCCACAGCGATGATCCGGCCGTCCGCCGCATGGCCCTGGCCATCACGCGCGAGGTGGCCCGGCGCCTCACGGGCGAGTCGGCGTATCTCGTGCAGCTCATGGGCGCGCTGGCGCTCAGCCACGGGTGCATCTGCGAAATGCTCACCGGCGAGGGCAAGACGCTGACCGGCTCGATCGCCGCACCGCTGATCGCCTGGCAGCACCGCCGCCTGCATGTCCTGACAGTCAACGACTATCTCGCCAAGCGCGACGCCGACAGCCGCGGCCCGATCTACGCCCGCTGCCTGCTCGATTGCGGCTCGATCCAGCAGGAGATGGACCCCAGCCAGCGCTCAATGGTCTACGCCCGCGCGATCGTCTATGGCACGCCCAAGCAGATCACCGCCGACTATCTGCGCGATCAGATCGCCCTGCGCACCGCCTCCAGCCTCTGGGCCGGCCGCGCGCTGGCCGGGGGGGGCGCCGGTGGCACCAGCGGCGGCCCGATGGTGCCGGGCCTCGTCGCCGCGCTCGTTGACGAGGCCGACGCGGTGCTGATTGACGAAGGCGTGACCCCGCTGATCATCGCCCAGCCGCGCCGCAGCGATTCGATGGCCCGCGTCTATCAGGCCGCCGACACGATCGCCGCGGCGCTGCGCCCGCCACCATCCAAGGAGCACTTCACGCTCGATCACGTCCGGCGCAAGGCCGAACTGACCGACGCCGGCCGCGCCGCCGCCCAGGGCCTGATGGAAGCCCTGCCCGCGCCGGTCGATCCGATCTGGAAAGCCCCACGCCGCGCCGAAGAACTCATCCGCACGGCGCTCGTCGCGCGATACATCTACCAGCGCGGCAAGCACTATGACGTCGTCGAGGGCAAGATTGTCATCGTCGATGAATACACCGGACGATTCCTGCAGGATCGCTCGTGGGAGCATGGCCTGCACCAGGCCGCCGAGGCCAAGGAGAAGCTCGAGATTACCGCCGATCGCGAAACCCTCGCACGCCTGAGTTTCCAGCGGTTTTTCCGCTCATATCCGTTCCTCTGCGGCATGACAGGCACCGCCGCGGACTGCACGGGCGAACTGCAGCGGACCTATCAACGCAAGGTCGTGGTCATCCCGACCAATCGGCCCATCCAGCGCGTCGACATGCCCATGCGCGTCTTCGCCACCAGCGATGCGCGATGGAACGCCGTGGCTGATGAGGTCGATCGCCTCCGCCGCGCCGGGCGGCCCGTGCTCGTCGGCACACGATCGATCGCCGCCAGCGAGCACATCAGCCGCCTGCTGAGCACCCGCGGCATCGAGCATCACGTGCTCAACGCCACCGTCGACGCACAAGAAGCCAGCATCATCAAGATGGCCGGTGAAAGCGGCCCGCGCGGCGGGGCCGTCACCGTCGCCACCAACATGGCCGGCCGCGGCACAGACATCAAGCCCGATCGCACATCCCTTGACGCCGGCGGCCTCGCGGTCATCCTCACCGAGATGCACGGTGCCCGGCGCGTCGACCGCCAGTTTCGAGGCCGCTCCGGCCGCCAGGGTGACCCTGGCAGCAGCCGGATGTTCGTCAGCCTGCAGGACGAACTGCTGCGGCTCTACGCCCCGCACCTGGGCAAGCTCGCCCGCGCGATGCTGGCCAGCACCAGCGCCTCCGGCGAACTGGCCCCCGGCCCCGCGCGCCTCGCCGCCCGCCTCTTCACCCACGCCCAGCGCCGAAACGAAGCCCGCGACCGCGAGCAACGCGCCGAAGTCATGCGTCAGGATGACTGGGTCGAAAAGCACCTTCCCGGGCAGTAAGTTGCAGAGCAGGCAGCGGGCATCACGCCTCAGGCAAACCGTTGCTCAGCGTTTCGCCGGAAATGGCGGCGTCCAGATGTCCTTCTTCACGCTGCCGTGCTCAGCCTCTTCCTGCGCGATGACGACTTCCCAGATCTTCATATCCATGTCCCGCGCCTCGCGGGCCATCCATCGGCCGATGTTGCGCTGCGACGTATCCCAATCGTGCACCCAGCGGTCACCCTGCAGGATGAACCGATACGCCGCGTCTTCGATCGGCACGACCTGCGTCATCCCGTCGAACATCGACGACACCGCCGCCGACGCCGCCCCACCCAGCCCGCGACGGATACTCGTCGTCCGCGGCGTCACTTTGTCCTCATGGCGAAGGTCATAGCCGATCTCCATCAGCGCACTCTGCCCGTCCTTCGCAACGACGATCTTGTACGGATAGATCCCATGCTGCGCATCGACGATCAGCAGCCCGTTGTCGATCATCCACACGACGTACTCATCCACATCCATCCGCTTGAGCACATGCCCCGGCGCACGATTCCGCAGCGCAATGGCCGACGCCATCAGTGCCGGATGCACCCCGCGCAATTCCTCGCTCTTGGCCTCGCGCGCCAGGCGGATCGTCTCGCTGAAGTACGCAGGCGTCTTGTCACAGCACGTGGCCATGAACTCCGCGGCTCGAAACGTCTCGATCGCCTTCTCCCCCTTCTGATACGCCGTCATCACCCGCGCCTGAGGCGACAGATCACACCCGCCCACCACACCCCCGACCATGCCCAGCAAGGCGCACCAGCACACCAGCAGCACCCGCGAAGCGGCGAGCAGATTCAATGATGACGAGATACGAGTCATTGGATGCTCCTCAATCAAAACCTGCAACGCACTCGACACGCCCGCAAATGCACAGATGACACCGCACATCAACCCTCAGGCACAATCACCTTCAACTGGGTTCGCAAATGAGGTACATGCACGCTGGCCACCCGCCAGATCAGTTCCGGCTGCACGCCGCCATACTCATGAGCCAAGATGTGACGCTGTGCAACGATTGGTCGCCACGCTATCTCCGGATGCTGCAGCTTCGTTCTATCCGAGACGTGCCGCGCCGCCTCACCGATGATCTCGATTTGCCGCTCCACCGCAGACCGTACAAGATCGTCAGCCACAAACGTTGCGAGGGTTTGGCCCGAGATGTATCGCGCGATCCGCGCACATGCATCCTGCATGTCACGCACATACGCAAGATCATCCGGGTCAAGCGGCATAGATCAGCTTCCGCGTCTGCTCAATGGTGCGCCGACGCCACGGGTTCTCCAGCACACCCGTCGAGAGCAGATCGACCCGTCGCGCAAAAATCACTCCCAGCTCGTCCTGCATGGCAGGCCAATCCCACGTAGACGTCGCGGCATCAGCCGCAAACTCAACGAGCACATCTACATCACTCGATGGCGTCGCTGTGCCCGCTGCTACAGAGCCAAATAGCCACAGCCTCGACACTTGCCAGCGCCGGGCAAACTCTCTGAGCTGAGCGAGTTGGTCAGAGGTGACATCCACAGGAGATCATATCGGCCAAGCTGGCCGACGGACTCCCCTTCTCATGCCGAGCCAAATCCGGCCCGGGCTGACGACACCCGGCCGCACGCCGCCACGTTGAGTCAGCCGAGCCCTGGCGGCACTCTTTGCTGCCTTCACTCCATCTTCCAGTGGAGACACCGAACATCACGAACGCTCACGCGCGGTTCACTCGGCAGGTGAACGTTCTCGAGTACTTGCTCATGATCGTTGAGAGCGTCGTGCCAGCGCACGGGCGGCCAGGGTCCTACGAGCCTCGTCCAGAGCTTGCGCATATGCAGTTCGATGTTCACTCACACGCTTGTCATCACACTTCGGACAGCAAAACTTCTTCCTGCCGCGAGGACTCGCGGTGAGGTAAACGCTCGTCTTGCTGCCGCAAATACAGGTTTCACCCTTGAGCTCAGAGACCATCGAGTCCATCGGGTGCCCATGCACTTCCAGCTGTGCTCTCTGCTGGAGGGTCAGGAAATCGTCCAGAAGTCCGAGATGTTTCAGCGGCTTGAGTTCCAGGAGACCATCGATGCGCTTATCTTCGGGAACTACGCACCACAGGGACAGTTCCGTGAGTCTCCGAAGGGAACCCAAGGGCTTGAACGACTTTACGCTCACGCGACGAAGCGCGAGCATAAAGCCCTCGAGCGTGAGGCGACGCAACTGATCCATCGGCCTCAAAGAATCAAGGTTTCGGACGTTCTTGATCCGCGACACGTACAAACTGTCCAAACGGGGCATTGCATGAAGAGGCGAAAAGTCCTCACCAGGCCACGCCGTGACAACGAGTTTCCTCAAGGACTTGAACCTCGAGAGCAGCGTCACATCAAAGGATCCTGAAGGGTCTAGGTACAGACTCTTGATCCCGGACGACACCTTGGCGAGACGCTTGTTCGTCTCCTTGGCATTCCAACCCACGATCTTGGCATCCATCGCCTTGTCGTGGACACCATCCCAAAAGTCATCCTTCGGCATCACGAACCCTCCGTGAACTATTGAGCGTTCGAGTGTCCCCTCACTTCGCCCCCGCCCCCACCGTAATCCCCACCGGCACATACGTCCGCTTCACTCGTGCCGCAAACTCATCGGGGTACTTGTTCATGATCGTGCGGATCGCCCAGTTGTTACCGTCCGCCAGGCCGCAGATCGTCGTGCCGGGCATCGCGCCCATGCTCGTGGCGATCTCCAGCGCCAGGTCAAGGTCCTTGCTCTTGGCGTTCCCGCCCTCGATCCGCGTCAGCAACTGATACAGCCACCCCGAGCCTTCGCGGCACGGCGTGCACTGACCGCAGCTCTCGTGCTTATAGAACCGCGCGATGTTCCGCGCCACCGCCACCATGTCCGTGTCCTCGTCAAACACCGTCGGGCACGCCGTCCCCAGGCCCAGCACGTTGTACTTGCGGCCGATGTCAAAGTCCATCTCCGCGTCCATCTGGTCCGGCCCCAGCACGCCCATGCTGATGCCGCCGGCGATCGCGCCTTTGTACTTCTTGCCGTTGCGCATCCCGCCGCAATAGTCCTTGCTCTCAATCAGCGTCCGCAGCGGGATGCCCAGGTCGCACTCATACACGCCCGGCCGATTGACATGCCCCGACACGCCCATCAGCTTCGTGCCCCAGCTCGGCGGCGCACCCTGGAAGCTCGAGTTGCACCCCTGCTTGGCGAACCACTCCGGCCCCATCTCCACCACGCTGGGCATGTGCGCCAGCGTCTCGACGTTGTTGATGATCGTCGGCCGACCGAACAAGCCCTTGATCGCCGGGAACGGCGGCTTGTTGCGCGGCCAGCCGCGCTTGCCCTCGATCGATTCCAGCAGCCCCGTCTCCTCGCCGCAGATGTACGCACCCGCCCCGCGATGCAGATACAGATCCACGCCCCACGGCTGGTTGCGATTCTTCGTCGTCGCCCCGTTGAGGATCCCGCCCGCGCCGAGAATCCCCTTCTCATACGCCTCGCGAATCGCCAGCTCCATCACCTTGGCCTGATGGTGATACTCGCCGCGGATGTAGAAGTACGCCTTCTGAATCCGACACGCGTAGCACGCAATCAGAATCCCCTCGATCACCAGGTGCGGGTCATAGTCGCACAGCAGGCGATCCTTGAATGACGCCGGCTCGCTCTCGTCAGCGTTGATCGCCAGATACCGCGGCCCGCCATCGCCGTTGGCATCGGGCTTGGGCAGGAATGACCACTTCATCCCCGCCGGGAACCCCGCCCCGCCGCGCCCGCGCACGTTGGCCTTCTTGACCAGATCGACCAGTTCGTCGGGCGTGTAGGTCTCGATCGCCTTGCGCAGCGCGCCATACCCCGCCAGCGTCCCCGCACCCGTGCTGATCCCCAGTTGCTGCGGCGTTTTGAGGTAGTCCTCAATCCAGATCGTCCGGCGCGATTTCGGATCGCCAAACGGAGCGCAAGGAATGCGACGCGTCAGAATCGGAAAATCCGTGGTGCGAGTCCAAGGCATAGGCCGGATAGTAGTACCAAATCAGATGTCCGGGCCGTCCACCGTGCCTTCGGGAAAGCCCTGCCGAGACCTTCGCACATCATCTGCCGGAGTTCGTTCACCGCGAACGTCCAGCACGATGCGGTGCCGAATCCCTCGTGCCAAACTGCACCAGTCGCCGATGATCCCTTGGATAGCATCAAACACCATCTCTCTGGAGGTCATCATGAATGCTCTGTACGCATCGGGTTGGCTGTTTGCGATCGGCTCACTGACAAACATCGCTCTGTCACAATCTTCCGCTCTGGTGAATCCAACCCAGGTTCCCAGCGTGCTCGCCGCTCGACTCGTGTTGTTCGCCGACACACCGACGGACGCAGCAGGCAACGTCACCGCGCCGACCGTGCACCTCATGCTGCAGATGCGTGCGCTTCGTCCCATAGGAATGCCCAACTTCGGTGCCTTTCGGGGATCTCCATCATTCGGCAATGGAAACACTCGCACCCCCAGCTCCATTGCGGTCACCGGCCCAGCGTGGATTGCCCGTGGTCCGGCCAACGACGCACAGACCCTCTTTGGTCGAGCGCTGGACATGCGCTATGAGTCATTCGCCACGCCAAATCATCCGACGGACAACATTCCGCAAAACCACGGTGACGGACGCTGGACACCCACGGCCATCCGGGGCATGAATCCCATCGCCAACTTCATCTTTCCTGACGACCAAGGCCCCGTGGCAACGACCGACGGCCAGTGGTCGCCATGGCGCGACATGTATGCCGTGACCATTCACAACACAGGTCCAGGTATTGTCCAAGTTCAGGCATTCACCAATGCCGGCGCCGGTATCGCCGACTTCCCCTTTGGCGGCATGCGGTACATCGTGCTCGATGGCGTACTTCAACCAGTCACGGCCACCGCGACCATCACCTTCGGGGCAGGCCTCACCCCAGTCCCGGTTCCCATTCCCACGCCAGCCTCGACGCTGGCCGTCTCCATGATGTGCCTCATCTCTGCCCGTCGTCGGCGTTGACACCGCCTTTCGCCGCCCAGAGCTTTGGCCATTTGGCCATTTAGCAATTTGGCCCTTTGTCCCCCCCGCCGTCCTCCCGCCCCGCCGCCACCAGCCCCATCAGCAGCCGCCCCAGCCGCGCGGCGTGACTTTCACTCTCCCTCGCCTCCGCGCCCCCCACTGCTCGCCCATCGATGTGCGTCACGCGCGTCACGCTCGCAGTCGTGCCCAACAGCATCACTTCCCGTGCCGCGCGCAGGTCCGCCTCGGTGATGTCGCCCGTCCGCAGGCCCTGCGGGTTGCTCGCCTCGTGCTCCAGCAGGATCTCGCGCGTGATGCCGGGCAGCAGGCTCACGCTCCTGGCATCGGGCGTCAGCAATCGCCCCTCGCGCGTCACGATGGCCAGATTCGTCAGGCTCCCTTCACTGACAAGCCTTCGCCCGTCGGTCGTGTCGCGCAGCAGAATCGCCTCGGTCGCGGCTGACGGGTCATCATGCCGCCCTTGCGCGTCCATGCTCGCCATCACGTTGCCCAGCAGCGCGATGCTCTTGATGTCGCAGCGCAGCCAACGCTGGTCCGTCACCGTCCAGCACGCCTTGCTCGCCTGCGGCGCATCGGCCTTCAGCGCTGGCAACCCGCGAATGAATGCAAACACCGTCGGCCGCAAGCCCCGCGGCGGCACGTGGCTCCGTAGCGGCGGGATCGACAAATCCGGCGTCCCGCGCGTCACCTGCACATAAATCAGCGCCTCATCCAGCCCCGATGCCTCGACGAGCCGCCGCCCAATCGCCGCCAGCCCCATCGCCGGATCACGCACATCCCACGCGATGCCCAGCGCCGCCAGCCGCGCAGAACCACCGCCGCCACCACCGGCACCCACGCCCCGCCCCGCCCCCAGCCGCGTCACCCGCAGCACCTCATACATCCCGTCGGCAAACACAAACCCCCGGTCAAAGGGCGACACACGCGCCTCAGACGGAGCCATGATCTGACCATTGACGTACGCCAGCACGGGCAGAGCATAGCGAGCGCGACGTGGCCACAGCGCTCCACGGCTACATGGCTACATGGCTACATGGCTACATGGCTACATGGCTACATGGCTACAGCGCTACATAGCTACAAGCTACATGAAGCCACCGCGCGCACCCACACCACAGGAACCGCCTCCGGCCCTACGTCGCTTCGTCGCTTCGTCGCTTCGTCGCTACGTCGCTACGTCGCTCCGTCCCTTCCCCAACTCACTTCGCCTTGGCAAAGTTTTCGCCGGCGGCTTTCCAGTTGACGACGTTCCACCACGCCGCGACGTAGTCGGCGCGGCGATTCTGGTACTTGAGGTAGTACGCGTGCTCCCACACATCCAGCCCGAGGATCGGCGTGCCCTCGCACCCGGCGATCGCCTTGCCCATCAGCGGGTTGTCCTGGTTCGCCGTGCTCGCCACGATCAGTTTCTTGTCCCCTCCGTGCCAGATCAGCCACGCCCACCCCGAGCCAAACCGCGTCATCGCGGCTTGCGCAAACTGATCCTTGAACTGCTGGAACGTGCTGAAGCTCGTGCGGATCGCATCGGCCAGCGCGTCGGTCGGCTCACCACCACCCACCCCCGCGCCCCCCATCGTCGCCCAGAACATCGCATGATTCACATGCCCGCCGGCGT
>JALOQT010000314.1 GCA_025453375.1 Phycisphaerales bacterium
GCGCCAGATCGGCCAGCCAATCGGACTGCTGCACGCCGCGGGTAGCGAACTGATCGTTCAGCTCGTCGACGCCCGGCACGTCTCGCCCGATGGGCATGTTTCCAGCGAGCTGACCTCCGACCTGCGCGAGCCTGAGTCACTCTCGACCACCAGCCAGACCGCCGGCCAGGCCGTCGCGACGGTGCTGAGCCGCGCCAGCCGCGTGCTGATGGTGCTCTCGACGCCGGAGGACGAGGCTGATGTGCTGGCCGACCCGCGCGTCTCGATCGTCACACTGCTGACTGGTGCTGACGACGCCTCGTGCGTCTCGGCGTATCGCACGATTCGCCGTCTCGCCGGCGCGATTGACGCGGCACGCAGCGACCAGCATGAGCCTGTCGTGCTCTCCCTGGCCACCTGCGGCGGCGCGATGCCCAAGGCCGAAGCAGCCCTGGCCCGCCTGCGCGAAAGTGCGACGAACTTCCTGGATGTCCAGTTGCAGCACGCCGCCCACCTGGAGCGTCTCGAAGCCGGGCCAGGCACGTCCAGCGTGCTCTTTGATGGTGCGATTGATGTCCGCCTGTCGGAACTGCTCAGCGCCGGTGCGGCGATGCCGCGCGTGATGCCCAGCGTCAGCACGCGTCACGGCGTGAACATCGCCCCGCCGACCAGCACGACTGCCCAAGCCGCCACGCCAGCAGCCGCCCCAGCCGGAACCCCGCTGCGGCTCAAGCGCTTTGCTGACGACAACCACGCACTGAGCGTGCAGCCGCCGGTCGCCGCCGCGACGATCGAGGCCAAGCCGGCGCCGATCACGCCGCCGCCTGTGCCCATGCCCACCGCGTCGGTGTCCAATCCCGCACCCGCGCGCGGCATCGACGCGCCGCGCCAGACGGCCCTCGGCCCGGTGCTCGCCGGGCTCTCGGCGCTGCCCTTCCACTGCCCGCAGGACCCGGACCTGCTGCTGGCGACCGACGCCGCTGGCGTGCCGCAGGTCGTCGCTCGCGCCATCGGCGTCGAGCCGCGTCAAATGGTCTATCGCCTCGTCGCCGCCGCCGCGTGGATGTGGGCCAACCGCTCACTGCTCAGCCAGGTCAGCGGCGGCTCGATGCGCGACGACACCCGCCCGCAACTGCACCTGATCACCGACGACATCGCCGCCGTCCGCGCCCTGCTGGACAGCGAGATCAAAGTCCACGCCGCGATTGACGTCACCCGCGCCCGCCAGGGCGTGGTGATGCTGGCGATGAACTGATAGGGAAGCGACGGAGGGAAGGCATCGGGTGGGGCAGGTTTTCAACCTGCCCGACTTTCAATCACAATCCGTTCATTGCAAGCCAAGTCCGGTGAAAGTGTCCACACCAGACCATAACCACCCACCCACCCACCTCCCCACTCCTCATCTTTTCTTCTTCACTCCTCGGTGTCTCTGTGGTGAATCCCCTCTTTCTTCATTCACCGCCCTGTTCGCCGCCAGTCACGCTGCCCAGTGGCTTGCGCTTCGGCTCGCCGTCGCGTCGTGGGTAGGCATTGGGCGTCTTGCTCGCCTTTTCCAGGATGATCACGCGGCCTGTTGGCGTGTCGATCGTCTGGGCGTGGCGGGCGCCCAGCAGGCCGATCGCCTCGCGGGCGGCGGCCAGTTCCTCGTCGGCCTTGGCCCCTTTGATCGCCAGGATCACCCCGCCCTGCCGCACCAGCGGCACCATCAGTTCGGCCAGTTGATTCATCGCCCCGACGGCGCGCGCCACCGCAGCGTCATACTTCTCCCGATGCCGCGCTTTGTCCTGCCCGACGCGCTCGGCCCGATCACTTATAACTCGCACATTGCCCAGCCCCAGCGTCTCGGCCACACTCTTGAGAAACGCCGCCTTCTTGCCCGTTGGCTCCAGCAGCGTGAACCGGACATGCGGCATGCAGATCGCCAGCGGCACCCCGGGCACGCCCCCACCACTGCCCACGTCAATCACCTGCGCGTCCTGCGGCAACTCCGCCAGCAACGGCACCAGCGTGAGCGCATCAACCGCATGCCGCATCCACACCGCCGCCGGATCATCCACCGCCGTCAGATTGAACTGCTTGTTGGTCTGCACCAGCATCGCCAGATACCGCCCGATCTGCTCGACATCCCCCGGGTCAAATGACAACCCCAGCGCCTCAGCCGCGGCGAGGAACTCAGGAGTCGGCGTCAACGGCTCGATGGCGGGTGTCACGGGCGACGATAGGGCTTGGCCGCACGAATCGCCGAAGCCACAAGCACCGCGTGGGGCAGGTTTCAACCCGCCCCGTCACACGCCCGACGCCACAATCCGGCCACACTCGTTACACTTCCGCCATGTCACTCTGGGTGTTGCTGATGTTGTGTGCGGTGGTCGTGCTCAGTATCGCGCTGATCGCGCTGGGCCGGCGTGGGCGGCGGATCAATGACCATCCGCAGTGCACCTGGTGCGGGTTTGATCTCGTCGGGGTCTATCCCGGCGTGGTGACGTGCCCGGAGTGCGGGGCGGGGCTGGCGCGCAAGCACGGGCCGCCGACGGTGCGGATGGGTGTGCGGGTCCGCCGGCCGGTGCTCATCGGCGTGGGCGTCGCGGGCGTGCTGCTGCCGCTGCTCCCGCTCGGCGTGATCACCGTCGCTGCGGTGACGGGCGCGAGCGTGGCCAAGCATTTGCCCATCGCCGGGTGCCACGGGTTTGCCCGCCCAACTCGACCCTTGGCAGCACCGACGCCCCGCCGTGGGCAAACCAGTGCTCGAAGATGGGAAGATTGCTCGGCCCTCGGCACTGATTTGACTGGAGAAAGCACCAGTCAAATCCGTGGCACGGGAGTGAGGCAAGCCTAACCTTGGAGAGC
>JALOQT010000315.1 GCA_025453375.1 Phycisphaerales bacterium
GGCCACGGCGCTGCCCACGACGACGGCCAACACGACGGCGGCGTCGGGCGGCTGGGTCATCGCCGGCTCGCAGAGCAGCGCCAGCGCCTCATCCTCGGCCAGCGCCAGCGCATCGGCGACGGCCACGGAGACGATCAAGACCACAACGACGACGACGACTGTGGCCGAGAGCGGGTCGGGCTCGGCTGGCACGCCGCCGAGCAATACGTATCGGCTCTACTTCACGGTGCCGCACTCGTCGGAGACGGCTCGCATCGCCTTCGGCGCGCAGGGCCTGCCTGGCAACGCATCAGCTTCGAGCTGGTCGCTGGACAACGTCGCGGTGTCGGCTCTCAACGAGAACAATCCCAACAACGCCTTTGCGGGCGGTGCGTTCGGTGGTGAACTCTCCGGCGGCAGCAACGGCATCGGCGGGTTTGGCGGCGGGGGCGGCTTCATCGGCTCCAACCCGCAGGTCTTCAACCCGTTCATCGGCCTGGGCTACCCGGGGATCGGGACGCAGACCGGCGGCGATGATGGCAACGTGCGGTTCAGCAATGAGCCGCCGATCATCCCGGCACCTGGTGCGGCGGGCCTGCTGCTGCTGGCTGGCGGCGCGAGCCTGCGTCGCGCTCGGCGGCGGTGAGTCACCATCTCGTCGGTACGTGAATGACCTGTCAGTGGCGATCAGCCCTGGCCGTCGGCTTCGGTTGCGCGGGCCGCGGCGCGGACGCGCGACAGCAGCACGTTCAGGGTCGTCAAGTCCTGCTCGGTGACGTCGCCGAGCTGGCGACGATGCAGGTCCATCACCTGATCATCCAGCGATGCCAGCAGTTTGAGCCCGTCGGGCGTGATGCGGACATAGACGATCCGGCGGTCGTCCTTGCTGCGCACGCGTGTGCAGAGGCCGGACTTCTGGAGGCGATCGATCAGGCGTGTGACATCGGGCACCTGCGCGACGAGGTGCTCACCGATTTCGTTGCACATCCGCCCCTGCTCGCCCGCCCCGCGCAGCACGCGGAGCGTGTTGTACGTCGCGGCGGAGAGGCCATGACGGCGAAACAGGCGCTCAAACTGAGCCGTGAGCATGCTGGTGGTGCGGACCAGGGCGAGGAACGACTCCTGCGCCGGGCTGTCAAAGTCATCGCGCTTGTGCAGTTCCTCCCGCAGCGAGGAGACGCGCGGCTGGACGCCCAGGTGGGTGGCAGGTGACGGGCTGGAGCGGTCGCGAGAGCTGCTCATGGCGGTCAGACCCAGAGATGTTTTCACACGGTCGATGCGCACAACACCGATGCCGCGTGAGAACGGACGTCACTCAGTGTAGGGCCTATCCGCCCAAAGACCTGATGCAAAGAATGAAAAAACTACACATTTCTGGTGTTGCGGACATCTGGAAGGCGTTTGGGTCCGAGAACGTCCGCCGTCGGTACGGCGGCATGTTGATGTTGAGATTGTGGAGCCGAAGGTCCGATGGTAGCGTATAATCAGGACACGGGAGTCTTTATGTCTGATATGTTCCGCGATGCTCGCTTGTTCGATGCTGGGTTGACTCGTCGCCAACTGCTGCAGCGGTCGCTGTTTGTCGCTGGGTCAGCGGCGGCGGCGGGGCTGACGATGCGTGGGTCGGCTGCCCTGGGCGCGCCGCGTGGCGATGTGGGCGTGCTGGACTTCACCATGCAAGCCGCGCCGACGAGCTATCCGCTTCTGCCTGGCCAGCGGACGGGGATGTGGCGATATCGCGCAGCGCTGAACAAGGGTCGCGAGACGTGGCTGACCCGCGGCCCGGCGTACTTCGGCCCCACAATCAAGGTGCCTCAGGGCACGCAGGTCATCTGCCGGATGCGCAACGCCCTGACCGAGCCGCACATCATCCACTGGCATGGCCTGGAGGTGCCCGCCTCGGCAGACGGCCACCCCAAGGACGCCGTCGGCCCCGGAGGTGAGTACACGTACAAGTTCGTCGCCGACACGCGCCCGGGGACGTATTGGTATCACCCGCACACGGACATGCGCACGGGCGTGCAGGCGTACATGGGCCTGGCCGGGCTGTTCATCGTGACTGATCCGAACGACCCGAATGACACGGGCAAGGGCTTGCCGGGGCCAACGCGCGATCTGCCGCTGGTGCTGCAGGACAAGCTGTTCAACACCAGCAGCAACGCCCTGATCTTCGCCGACCCGAGCAACACGTTCGGGATGCTGGGCAACCGCATCCTGGTCAACGGCAAGCCGGAGGCGACCTTCACCGTCGACGGGGCGACGCATCGCCTGCGGATCCTCAACGGCTCCAACGCGCGGATCTACAAACTGGCCTGGTCCGATGGCTCGCCGATCACCGTCATCGCCAGCGATGGGGGCTTGCTGGGCGCGATCATCACACGGCCGTATTTGATGGTCGCGCCGGGGGAGCGATACGAAATCCTGGCGGACTTCCGCACCCAGCCCGCAGGCGCGAGCGTCACGCTCCGCAGCCTGGCGTTCAACGCGGTGATCCCGGGCAATTCGTCGCTGACCAACGGCGCGGCGTTTGATGTCTGCCGATTTGATATCAGCGCCCCCGGCCCGCAGACGCCCGGGCCGGAGCATGTGCAACTGCCCGCACTGACGATGCACAACCCGGCCAACGCCAGCGGCCTGGTGCATCCGGTGACGTTGGGCTATGTCACGGGCATTCCCAATTGCGCCCCGTGCTGGGCGATCAACGGGCGGATCTACTCGATGAACGACGTGCACCCCAGCGATGTATTCAAGGCCGGGCGGCTGGACACCATCGAACTGACCAACCCCATCAGCGGGCCGAACATGCCCCACCCGAGGCACTGGCACGGGGCCCACTTCCAGATCCT
>JALOQT010000316.1 GCA_025453375.1 Phycisphaerales bacterium
TCAAGTGGTGGCAATTGGCGTGGCTGTGCGTGTTTTACGTGATCAGTTACCTGTTCATCGCGGCGGTCTTTGCCGCGATCGGCTCGGCTGTGACGGACATTCAGGAGGCCAACAGCCTGATGACCCCGGCGATGCTGCTGATCATGATCCCGATGTTCACGATCATGCCCATCGTGCAGAACCCGACGGGGATGCTGGCGCGGGTGCTGAGTTTCGTGCCGCCCTTCAGCCCGTTTGCGATGATCGCGCGGGTAGGCAGCAACCAGCCCCCACCGCAGTGGGAAATCGCCCTGTCGGCGCTGGTCGGCATCCTCGGGGCGATCGGGGCGATCTGGTGCGCCGCGAAGATCTTCCGCATCGGCGTGCTGCTGTATGGCAAGCCGCCGAGCCTCGGCACGCTGATCAAGTGGATCCGGATGGCGTGAGGCGGGTGTGAGGCTGGCGTCAGGCTGGCGTGGGGGCGGCTCCCTACCCTCCGGCATGCCTGCGTTCCTCCGCTGGTTTTTCGACCTGGGGCCGACCAATCCGATCGCCGTGCGCCTGGTGACCAGCGCGTCTCGACGCGCTCGGCATCACTACATCCGCATCGCCTACCTCGGCTTGCTGATCATCGTGCTGCTGTGGAGCCTGCTGATCTACGCCAGCCGCGAAGATCTGACGCTCCAGCAACTGGCCGCGGCGGGCAGCACGAGCTTTTCGATCATCGCCTTCCTGCAGATCGGGCTGATCTGCATCCTCGCGCCGGTCTTCATGGCCGGGGCCATCGCCCAGGAGGCCGACCCGCGCACGTGGGACATTCTGCTGACGACCCCGCTCAAAGCCACACAGATCGTGCTGGGCAACCTGCTGGGGCGGCTGTTTTTCATACTCGCGCTGCTGTTCAGTTCGCTGCCGCTGTTTGCCGTCACGCAATACTTCGGCGGCGTGCCTGGCAGCACGATCCTCGCGTCATACTTCGTCGCGGCGGGGGCGGCGTTGCTCGTCGGGGCGATTGCCATTGCGCTGTCCGTCTCGCGCCTCGTCGGCAAGCGGGCGGTGTTTGCGTTTTATGTCTGCGTGATTACGTATCTGGCGATCACCTTCGCCGTCGATCGCGTCTTTGGCGCCGGCGGCGTGACGTGGATGACCGCCCTCAACCCCTTCCTGGCCCTGATGGCCCTGATGGACCCGACGGGCTATCCGACGGGGCCGCTGGGCACGCACAGTGGCCCGGCCCGCTGGTTCCTCGAGCACCCGGTGATGACCTGGTGCGTGCTCTCGGTCGCGCTGTCAACGCTGCTGATTGTCATCTCCGCTGTGACGGTCCGCATCGGCGGCATCGCCGGTGCGGGCGGGCTGATCGGGCGCGATGGCTCCAGCGGCAAGGGGGCACTGATCGATCCATCGGCTGACAAGCAGGACGCAGGCCGCGCTGGCACCAACCGGCGCGAGGGCCAGCACGAACGCCATCGCGGGGCCAAGGAAGTCTGGCGTAACCCGATCTCCTGGCGCGAGGCGGCGAGCATCAACGCGACGCTCGGGCGGATCATCCTGCGGTGGAGCTTCATCGCCATCGGCGTCATCTGGGCGTTGATCGTCCTGTGGCTCTATCACAACGGCACGTGGAACAGCACGATCTTCCGTCAGGTGCTGACGGCGACGGTCGTCGGCGAACTGGTCGTCATCACGCTGGTGGCGATCAACATGTCCGCCACGAGCGTCAGCCGCGAGCGTGAAGACGGCACGCTGGACCTGCTGCTGACCACGCCCATCACCCCCGGGCAGTATCTCTCGGGCAAGCTCAAGGGCATGGTCGCCTGGCTGCTGCCACTGCTGAGTGTGCCGGTGATCTCGGTCCTGCTCGCAGGAATCTATGCGGGCTTCGGCGGCTTTGGCCGGGCCGACAGTGCTGAGGTGACGGGCACGATCATCCAGACCTTCAACAACGTCTGGACGCCGCCGGGCACGCCCGCCCCGGCCGCACCGGCGGCGCTGCCGACGGTGCAGGTGCCCGTCGTGCTGCCCGAGGCGGGGCTGGTGCTGGCGCTGGTGGCGATTCCGTTTGTCGCCCTGTGCGTGATCATCGGCATGCAGTGGAGCCTGCGCAGCAAGGGCACGCTGGGCAGCGTGACGGCCACGGTCGCGCTCGTCGGCGTCATCGCGGGTGTTGTCGGCCTCTGCGCCTGGCAAGCCGCCAGTGACTTTGCCACCCTCGGCCCCATCGCCGGGGCGCTCAGCCCCGTGACAGCGGCCTTCAGCGTGATTCAACCCGAGCACGCAATGAACGCCACCGTGCTGCGCGAAGGCGGCATCAACAACGCCGGCGGCCTGGGCGTCGCCCGCATCAGCCTCATCGTCGGCGCAATCATCGCCGCCCTGCTGCACATCGCCATCGTCTACGCCATCCACGCGAGCATGACGCGCAGCTTTGACTTCACCGTCCGCAAGCTGGCCGGGCTGAAGTAAGCCCCGGACGCCAAAGAGAAGTTTTCACCACAGAGACACAGAGGTGTGGAGAAGAACGCGTGCCCTGCAAGATTCAGTCGCATGTCTCGCACCGATCTGCCCAGCACAGCCCCGCCTGTAGCCAGCTCTACTTCACTTTGCTTCTCAGCGCCTCTGTGTCTCGGTGGTGAATGCCATCCTGTCTTGGCAGGGCGCTATTCCACGCGATAGTTCAGCATCATGCCGTGGTCCTCGTGTTCGAGGTTGTGGCAGTGATAGACGTATGTCCCGCGGTGCTGCGTCCAGCGCATCAGCAGGCGGATGCGTTCGCCGGGGTAGATCAGGACGGTGTCCTTCCAGCCCGCATCGCAGAAGCCGTCTTTGACGGTGTTGTACA
>JALOQT010000317.1 GCA_025453375.1 Phycisphaerales bacterium
ATCAGCGTGGTCTCCGCGTCGTGCGCGATGGTTTGGGCGGGGCAGGTGTCGGTGTTGGCGAGGCGTGCGTAGGGAGGGCGTGGGTGTGGTGCGAGCCTGCCGCCGATGGGTCGATCGCGCGGCTGGTTCGAGGGTACGCCCTCGCAAAGGAGCGTATCGGACGGCTGATGTTTGGCCTTGAGTCTTTCTCGGACGGATCGGTGCTGGGGCGGGGCGCGGGAAGGCTGGGGTGAGGGCGGGCCGGGGGGCGCGGGCCGGGGGGGGCGGGAATGGACGCAGGTGAACCGCCGCGAAGCGCGCGGCTTGGAGCGATGCACGCGGCTGTGGTGGTCACTTCGCCGCGGCCCTGGTGGCGGCACTATCATGATCGTGATGAGCACCAAGCAGGTCTACAAACCCGGCGTTCGCGTTCGTGTCACCCAGACGCTCCCTCGGCCGCTGGGGGGGTTGCCCTCGACGGTCGTGGAGGGCACGGTCGTGGCGTATGAGCAGCAGCCGACGGGCTCGTGGTATGCGCACGGCAAGAACGACAAGCTGTGGCTGGACCGGCTGATCCTGCGCCGCGATGATGGCGAGGTGGTGTATCTGAACCTGGATCAGTACTCGCAGGTGGATGCGGTGAACTGATGCTTGTGCGGGGGCGTGGGTGGTGTGGGGTTTTGTGCTCGATGCAGATATGAAAACACCGCAGGGTACTGCGGTGTTGGTGACGGTCTGGGCAGGTTGAAAATCTGCCCCACGCGAGCTTCACGCGGTTTAGTAGTTGCGGGGGCTGGCGGGGGTGTCGCCGCCGAGCATGCCGAGTTGCCACATGAAGAACATGCGGGTGTCGACGGCGTCGCGGATGCGGAGGTTCAGGGGCTTGCCGGCACCGTGGCCTGCGTCGCGATCGACCCACAGCAGGATCGGGCGTTCGGCCGGGTCGCTGGCGGTGGCGGCTTGCATCGCCGCGGCCATCTTGCGGGCGTGCAGGGCGTGGACGCGCGTGTCATTCTCGCCCGCGGTGAACATCACCGCGGGGTACTTGGTGCCCTGCTTGATGTTGTGATAGGGCGAATAGGCCTGGAGCCAGCGGAAGTGCTCGGGGTTGGCCGGGTCGCCATACTCGGGCACCCAGTAGCGGGCCATCAGGAACTGCTCATAGCGGAGCATGTCCAGCAGCGGCACCTGGCAGACGATCGCGCGGAACAGCTCGGGGCGCTGGGTCATCAGTGCGCCCATCAGCAGGCCGCCGTTGCTGCCGCCGATCGCGCCGAGGCGGTTGGGGTTGGTGTACTTGTTGGCGACGAGCCACTCGGCTGCGGCGATCATGTCGTCGAAGGTGTTCTGCTTGTTGCCAAGCATGCCGCCCTCGTGCCAGGCTTTGCCGTACTCACCCCCGCCGCGCAGGTTGGGCATGGCAAAGACGCCCCCGGCCTCGAACCATGGGAAGAGCGTCGGGCTGAAGAAGGGCGTCTCGGAGATGTTGAACCCGCCGTAGCCGTTGAGGATCGTCGGGTTGGTGCCGTCGAGGGTCAGGCCCTTGCGGTGGACGATGAACATGGTGACGGGCGTGCCGTCCTTGCTGGAATAGGTCACCTGCTTGACCTCGACGATCGTCGGATCAACGGGGACGTCCGGCCGCTCCCACACTGCCGGTTCGGCGTCGGCCTTGGCCAGATCGACCTTGAAGATCGTGCTGGGGTAGTTGAAGCTCGTGAAGGACAGATAGGCCTCGGTGCGATCATGCTCGACACTCAGGCCCGCGCTGCCGATGCCCGGGAGGCGAAGGTCGCCGCGCGGCGTGCCGTCCATCGCGAAGAGGCGGATGCGGCTGGAGGCTTTCTCTTCATAGTCCGCCGCGATGATGCCGTCGGCGATGGAGAAGGACGTCAGGACGGCGTCTTTGTTCTCGGGGATGATGGTCTTCCATGTCGATGGATCGCCGATGTTGCCATTGAGGTCGATGGCGACGACGCGGTTCTTCGGTGCGCCGTCATCGGTAAGCATGTAGAACGTGTCACCCTCGACTGAGCCGAAATACTTGTGGGGCGAGCCGGTCTTGATCGGGACCATTTCGAAGGTGCCGCCGCCGGGGACGCCGTCCTTCCACCACTTGCGCAGGTCGATGGCCCAGATGTCGTTGCTGCTGGTGCTGGTCCAGTAGACCAGGATCATCCACTTGCCATCGCGGCTGACGCCGGCGCCGGGGCCCCAGGTCGTCGCGAGCTTTTCGTTCTCTTCCTTGGTGTACTGCTTGAAGAGCACGGGGTTGAAGCGCGGGTGGCGGCCCAGCGTGTGGAACATGATCCGCGATGAGTATGGATCGTTCACATCCGCCAGGCGCTCGTAGAACAGGCCAGAGTTGTCGGGCAGCCACTGCACGGGTGAGGCCTTGCCCTCGAGCGTGTCGGGCAGCCAGCGGCCGGTTTCGACATCCATGATGTAGATCGTGGTGTTTTCGTCGCCGCGGCGGTAGAGGCCGAAGGCCAGCAGTTTGCCGTCCTGGCTGGGCAGCAGGCCGCCGAGGGCCGTGAGGCCGGATGGATCGATGACGGCGGGGTCGAGGATGACCCTGGGCTCGGTGACGGCGCCGCTTGGCAGACGCTTGCGCATCATGATGCGGGGCTGGTTCTGCGTGCCTTCGCGCTTGGAGTAGAAGTAGTAATCGCCGGCCATGGTCGGCGCGCTGACGCTGCCGATCTGCATGAGTGGGCGGAACTTGTCCTCGATGAGGTTGCGGCCGGGCAGGCCGTCGAGCACGCTGCGGGTGTGAGCGTTTTGCGCGTCGGTCCAGGCGATGACTTCGTCGGTCACCTTGCCCATGGCTTTGGGGTCG
>JALOQT010000318.1 GCA_025453375.1 Phycisphaerales bacterium
CGCCCCCCCGGCCAAGCCGATACGCTCCTTCATGCTCAGCGTTGATCTCTGCGTCATCGGCTCCGGCCCGGGCGGGCAGAAAGCCGCCATTCAGGCCGCCAAACTTGGCAAGTCCGTCGCGATCGTCGAACGCATGGACGTCGTCGGTGGCGTCGCGATCAACACCGGCACCATCCCCAGCACGGCCCTGCGCGAAGCCGTCATGGCCGTCACCGGCGCGCACCAGCTCGTCCCCCGCGCCGAGAGCAGTCAGACCCAGCAATACGCCCTCTCCGAACTGCTCGCCGCGTGCAACCGCGTCATCGCCGCCGAGGTCAACCTCGTCCGCTCGCACTTCGCCTCCAACAACATTCAGGTCCTCTCCGGCACCGGCAGCCTCGTCGATGCCAACACCGTGCAGGTCTCCGGCCAGCGCGGCGTCGAGACTCTCCGCGCCACGCACATCCTCATCGCCACCGGCACCTCGCCCTCGCGCCCAGGCTCCATCCCCTTTGACAGCACCGACGTCATCACCAGCGACGAAATCCTCAAACTCCCGCGCCTGCCCAAGAGCCTCATCGTCGTCGGCGGCGGCGTCATCGGCACCGAATACGCCAGCATGATGGCCGCCCTCGGCGTTCGCACCACGATCATCGAAGGCAAGAACCGCCTCCTCGATTTCGTCGATGCCGAAATCGGCGAGGCCCTGCAATATCACCTTCGTCAGTCCGGCTGCTCATTGCGCCTGGGCGAGAAGGTCGCCACCATCCGCAAAGTTCCTGCCCCGCCCAACGCCCGCACGACCGACGGCACAATCGTCGAAGCCGTGCTCGAATCCGGCAAGAGCCTCCTGGCCGACTGCCTGCTCTACGCCGTCGGCCGCCAGGGCGCGACGGCCTCGCTCAACCTCCCCGCCGCCGGCCTCGATGCCGACAACCGCGGCCGCATCATCGTCAACGAGCACTACCAGACCAAAGTCCCCAACATCTACGCCGTGGGCGACGTCATCGGCTTCCCGGCGCTGGCGAGCACCTCGATGGAGCAGGGCCGCATCGCCGCGCTTCACATGTATGGCCAGCGCCACGAGGCCTACGCCGAACTGATCCCCTATGGCATCTATTCAGTCCCGGAAATCTCGATGGTCGGCTGGACTGAGGAACGCCTGACCGCCGAGGGCATCCCCTTCGAGTCCGGCATTGCCCAATACAAAGAAGTCGCCCGCGGCCAACTGCTGGGCGACACCACAGGCATGCTCAAACTGCTGATCCACCAGGACAGCCACGCCATCCTCGGCGCCCACTGCATCGGCACCAACGCGACAGAACTGGTCCACATCGCCCAGACCGCCATGGCCTTCAAGGGCACCGTCGAATACTTCATCAACACCGTCTTCAACTATCCCACCCTCGCCGAGTGCTACAAAATCGCCGCCCTCAACGGCCTGAACAAACTCGCGGCGACCTGAGCCGTCTTTCATTTGACCCTTTGACCCTTTGCCATTTGGCGATTTTTCTTGCTTCCCGCCGCCACCATCATCGTCCCCGCTCGCCTCGCCAGCACGCGCTTGCCGGGCAAAGTGCTGCTGGCCCGCACAGGCCGGCCGATGGTCCAGCACGTCGTCGATCAGGCCACGCGCGCTGCCTGCGCCGCGCAGGTTGTCGTCGCGACCGATGCGCCGCAAGTCGTCGAAGCCCTCCGCCCCTTCGGCACCCGCGTCATCCTCACGCGCCCCGACCACCCCAACGGCACGAGCCGCCTCGCCGAAGCCGCCCGCCTGCTGAACTTGCCCGATGACGCGCTGGTCGTCAACGCCCAGGGTGACGAGCCGGAGATGCCCGGCGCTGTGATCGACGCCGCCGCAATAGCCCTGACAAGCCTCCCCGCCGCGAGCGTCGGCACCGTCTGCTGCCCGCTCAGCACGGCGCACGGCGAGGAGCACACCAACCCCAACATCGTCAAAGTCGTCCGCAGCAGCGCGCTGGCGGATGCGCTGGCCCCCGACGCCGACGGCCGCATCGCCCAAGCCCTCTACTTCAGCCGCGCACCGATCCCCGTCAATCGCGACAACCAACCAATCCCCGGCGCCACCCCCATGCGCCACGTCGGCGTGTACGCCTATTGCGTCGGCTTCCTGCAGCGTTACGTCACCCTCGCACCCACGCCGCTCGAACAGGCCGAAAGCCTCGAGCAACTTCGCGTCCTGGAGCACGGCCACATCATCGCCGTCGCCCGCTGCGACGCCGCCATCGGCCTGACCGGCATCGACACCCAGGCCCAATACGACGCCTTCGTCACCCGCCACTCCCGCGGCTGACCGGCACGCGCCCCCTCAGCACCCACGCATAAACCGCCCGATGTACACAATCACATCGTCGGCCGTCAGTTCACCATCCGGCTCCGCGCTCTGATTCGGCCCGGCAATATCCGCCCGCGCGTCGCGAGCGAAGAACCACCCGAGGTACACGATCAGATCATCCGCCGTCAGTCGACCATCGCCGCTGTTTGACTGGTTCACCCCGGCCACATCCGCCCCATAGCAATTCCGCGGCCCCAGCACCGTCAACCGCGCCTCGATGCTCATCACCCTGCCGCAGGCATTAACAAACTCCGCGGCGTACTTCCCCGCATCGCTCTCGCGCACGCCCTCAATCGTCAGCACCACCTCGCTGTCATTCGTCGGCGACGCCAACACGCCCGTTGCCCCACTCACCACGCCGCCTCCGCCCCCAACAGCACCACCGCTCGCCCCACCCGGCCCATCGGTGATCAGCACGCCATCACGCCGCCACCGCACGCTCACGCCGCGATACCCATCGGCGACCGTCGCC
>JALOQT010000319.1 GCA_025453375.1 Phycisphaerales bacterium
CATCATGAATGGCCGACAGCTCCCGCATCAGCCGCGTGATTTCCCGACTGTCATCATCAAAGTTTCCCGAGAGCTTCTCACGCATGGCCTTCTGCTCCGCGGTGCCTGATGCACCGCCACCTCACCCCCGGCTCAGATTCTCACGCTTGATCATCAAGTCCAGCGTCCGGCACACAAAGTCCACATCGCGCTGCGTCAGGTCGTTCGAGAACGGCAGCGCGATCGTCCGGCTGCTCACCGCCTCGGCGATCGGGAAGTCCCCCGGCTTGAAGCCCAGCAGACGCCGATAGAACGGCTGGAGGTGAATGCACGGGAAGTAATCCCGGCAGCCGACTTCGTGCCGCTGCATCCCGGTGATGATCCGGTCCCGCTCCGCCGAGGTGTAGCCCGTCACCAGCCGCACGACGAACACAAACCAGCTCACCGTCGTGCCATCGGCCACGTTGGGCAGGATGATCTCCGGATGCCCCGCCAGGTGACGGATGTACATCTCCGCCACGCGCTGGCGCTTGGCGATGATCTCATCGAGCCGCTTCATCTGCACCACGCCGAGGGCCGCGTTGACTTCGCTCAGCCGGAAGTTGTACCCCAGCCGCTCGTGCTGCAGCCAGTTCTGGCTCCCCAGCGTCGCCACCTCGCCACCCGTCGGCCGGCCCTGGCTGCGCAGGCTTCGGCACAGCTCGGCGATGCGCCGATCGTTCGTCACGATCATGCCGCCCTCGCCCGTGGTGATCTGCTTGTTGGGGTAAAACCCAAACACGCCGACACGTCCAAGGCTCCCGCACTGGCGTCCGTTGATCGTGCACCCCAGCGCCTCACAACAGTCCTCGATGATCGGCAGCTCGTGCTTGCGGGCGATCTGCTCATACGCATCAAAGTGCGCCGGATTGCCGAACGTCTCGACGGCCATGATCGCCTTGGTCCGAGGTGTGATCGCCCCTTCCAGCTTGGCCGGGTCCATGTTCAGCGTCTTGGGGCAGATGTCCACAAACACCGGCGTCGCACCGACCATCAAGATCGGATTGGCGCTGGCAATGAAACTGAACGGCGTCGTGATCACTTCATCGCCCGGCCCGATCCCCATCGCCATCAGCGCCAGGTGCAGACCGCTCGTCCCGCTGTTGACCCCCACCGCAAACTCATTGCCCGTCCGCGCCGCCACCAGTTTCTCAAACTGCTCCAGCACCGGCCCGATGCTCAGCCGCCCGGACCGCAACACCGCCGTCACGGCGTCAATCTCCGCCGAAGTAATGTCCGGACGCGACAGGGGAATCTCGTTGAGGCTGGCCATGCAGGGTTTATCGGCCCGAAGCGGGCGCCGTCTGTGCTTCTGCCAGAATTCGCGCCAGGGCGACGCGATCCTCCTCCCACGCCCGCAGCGCCAGCCACGCCGCCTGCACGCGCAGCGCCTCAGGCAAACCACCACGTTTCGCCTGGTCCCCCTCCGTTCCCGTGCCGATCGCCAGCCCCGCCAGCCGCTCGGCTAGTTCCCCCGCCCGCTGCGGCTCAGCCCGCACGCTGATCAGCACCGCCATCGCCGCCGTCACCTCATCCGGCCACCGACCACCGCCCACCCCCCCCGCCCCCGCCTCCGTCCCTCCCGCCGCCTCCAGCCCAAAGCCCCGCACACCTCCGACGCCTCGGCCCGCCCCGACCGCAGCAGCCCATCGAGGATGATCCCGCACGCGCGGGCGTCCTTGGCCTGCACTGCCAGAGCCAGTTCCTCCGTCAGCGCCGCCGGGTCATCCTGCGCAATCTCGCTGGCTGCATCAGCCGCCAAGCGGCCGAGCACCTCGCGCTCACTCGCGCCCATCCCTGTCTCCATCCCCACGCCCAACCCCACGCCCAACCCCACGCCCAGCACCGCCGCGCGGATGTTCCGCGCATCTTGCCAGTGTCGCTGCCCCGCCGCACGAAGGCCCCACGCCACGCTTACCGCCCGCACACCCGCATCGGTCTGCGGCATCTGCACCAGCGACACAATCGCCTCTCCCGTGCTCCCGCAACCGATGCTGATCGTGTGGATCGCCCGCCCCATCGCGCTGATCGTCGCATCCGCATCGCCCATCAGCCGCTCGCCGATCGTCTGCGGCAGTTCATCCTGCAACAGCAGCGCCGCATCCAGCAACTGAATCGTCATCGCCCGCCGCAGCGGCAGGCTGATCGTCGGCTCCAGCCGCGCCATGATCGCCTGCGTCGGCACCTGCCGCTCCCCGGCACACACCAGCCACGCCACCAGCACCTCATCAGCCAGAGTCTGATCCCCCGATCGCACCAGCCCGTGCAGCCGCTCCAGCGCCGGGGCCGCGCTGCCCAGCCGATGTGCTTTGAGCAGCGCAATGACGCGCCGCACCGCCGCCGGATCGCTCGTCGCCACCGCCGCCAGCCGTGGGGCCCGCTGCCGCAGCACCTGCTCGCCAGCCGCCTCACCAGTCGCCTGCAGCAGCACCGCCGCCGCCCCAAACGCAATCGCCGGATCCTGATGCTCCAGCAGCGCCCGCAGCGGATCAGCCTCAATCGCCCTTCCCAGCCGCACCGCGCGCGCGCTGACCTCCAGCCGCGCCTCCGGCTCCAGATCGCGCCACGATGCGACCTCGACAAGCCCGTCCGCCTCCAGCAGCCCCGCCCGCGAAGCCTCCAGCGCCATGATGCTGCGCCACGTCGCATCAGGCAACTGACGCACCGACAGCAGATCAACCGACCCACCTCCCGCCGCGCCACCACCGCCGCGTGCCCCGGCCGCCTGCTGAGCCAACTCCGCCATCCCCAGCATCCCATGCAACTGTCCAGAAATCCCCTGGCACATCGACAGGTGCGCAAACAGCGGCAGCAGCGCCGGATCGCGCAACCGACGCAGCCCCGCCAGCACACTGGCTCGCTCACCTTCCGGCCCCGTCACCAGCCCGCGCCGCAGCACATCCGTCAACGCATCCAGCCGCCGCCGCTGCGCATCAAACGCCGCCGACCGCTCCGGGCTCGGCGGCGTCAACACCGGGCTCCCCCCACTCACCTGGCCACCCACCTGCCCCCGCGCACTTGCCCCCGCACCCCACACACCCGCCACCAACGCCACCACCCGCACACCATCCCCAGCACGGCGATACACCCGCATGCGGCTCATACCTCCACTGTATCACAACCCCAGCGCACGCCCCCACCTCCCCCTTCTCCCGCCCCGTCAAAACCTTCTCCCGCCCCGCGGGAGAAGGTGCCGAGGCCCGCGTCCAGCGGGCCGAAGGCGGATGAGGGTGCCTCACGCCTCACGCCTCCATCCCTCAAGCCCCCCCGCCTACCCCACATCCGCCAACCCCAGCCACTTGCCATGCTGTTTGAGCATCCGCGACCGCGCCAGCGCATCGCCCGTCTGGTCCAGGCGCGGGCTGCGCGTCAGCCACGCCGTCGCGTCGCGCCGTGCCAGCGTCAGCAGGTCCAGATCGCGCGCCATATCCGCCACCGCAAACGGCGGCATGCCCGACTGGCGCACACCAATCACATCACCAAACCCGCGAATCTCCACATCCTTCTGCGCGATCTTGAACCCGTCACTCGTCTTGGCCATCACCGCCAGTCGCTCGCTGGCCACCTCGCTGGCCGTCTGCGTGATCAGCACGCACACGCCCCCCTTGCCCCCGCGCCCCACGCGCCCGCGCAGCTGATGCAGCGTCGCCAGGCCAAATCGATCCGCATCTTCGATGATCATCAGCGTCGCATCCGGGATGTCCACACCCACTTCAATCACCGTCGTCGCCACCAGCGCATCGATCTGCCCGCTGCGAAACCGCGCCATGATCACATCGCGGCTGGCCGCATCGATCCGCCCATGCAACGCCGCAAGTTTCTTGCCCGCCAATGGCCCGCGCTCCAGTTCACGCAGCAACTCCGCCACCGCCGTCGGCTTGGCC
Source organism: Phycisphaerales bacterium (assembly GCA_025453375.1). GTDB lineage: Bacteria > Planctomycetota > Phycisphaerae > Phycisphaerales > UBA1924 > JAJTGZ01. Next base: position 3,903 of record JALOQT010000319.1, read on the forward strand.
GTGCTGCCCGCAGGCGCACTGGCAGCAGGGGGGGGCGCAGCGGGCACCATCCCCGCCGCCACCACCGTGCCCGGCCCGCCCGCGTTCGCGCCCGCCCCCGCGCTCGCAGCCTCAAACACGCTCCCCTCTTCGACACTGTCGCGCTCGATCGCCGGGCACACGATAAACGCCCGCTCGCCCGCCTCCAGCCGCTGACGCACAAACGCATACACCTCCTGCCGCGCCATCGCATCGACAACCTTCGTGATCACCTTCTTCCGCCCCGGCGGCAGCGCATCGATCGTGCTGACATCCAGATCCCCCAGCACCGTCATCGCCAGCGTCCGCGGGATCGGCGTCGCCGTCATCACCAGCGTGTGCGGCATCATCCCCGCCTGCTCCCCCTTGGCCCGCAGCGCCAGCCGCTGATGCACACCAAACCGGTGCTGCTCATCAACAATCGCCACCGCCAACTGCTTGAACGCCACATCC
>JALOQT010000320.1 GCA_025453375.1 Phycisphaerales bacterium
TCGGCCGCTCGCACGAAGTCGACGGCGAAGGCGTCGTCGGCCACCAGCCCCGCCTCGCCCAGGGCCAGACCTTCGCGTACAGCAGCTTCTGCCCGATCGAAACCCCCTGGGGCACGATGGAAGGCCACTTCGAACTCGAAAGCGACGACGGACACTGGTTCGATGTCGCCGTCGGGCGGTTTTATCTCGTCGGGCCGGGGCGGTAGGGGGCGGTGGCAGAGCGGCGCAGTGACGCAGTGACGAAGCGACGAAGCGACGAAGCGACGAAAGCATCGTACATGTTGAGCGTGATTCGCTACTTCAACATCTCCGCCGGCAGCTTCCCCGCAGCCAACGCCGATGTCCGCAGCAGCGCTCGAAACTCCGGCGTATCGAGCTTCGGTAGCACGCGCGTCAGGATTTCACCCGCGCGATCGCGTTTGGCGGCTGGTCCCGTCGCCGTGGCGTCGCCCGGCGCAGGCAGCACCCGGGCGTAGCGCCGGGCCGCTTCGTGCCGCGCCAGCCAGCGATAGAAATCCACGCGCGGGTCCGCCGCGCCGCCAGCGATCTGCCCCCCGCCGGCGACCTGCCCCCCGCTGGCCAGTTCCGCCGCCCGATCGAACATGCTCGCCGGCGCACGCCACGGGTCGGACGCATTCTGCGTCGGGTCGTTGAAGTGGGCCGTCGCCAGCAGGCGATCGAGAATCTCCCGGCTCGGGCGGCTGATCAGCGCGCTGGCCTCCTTGCGATTCAGCGTGCTGTCGAGAAACTGCATGTTGAGTTGATGATCCTCCACCACGCGGCACAAGATCAGGTGCACATACACCGTCTCGGGCCGGGCCAGATCAACCGTCACACTCTGCGCCTCTCGAAGCCGCATGAAGAGGCCCTGCACCGGCTTGCTGCCCTGGGCCAGCGTGTGCATCTCGCGGGCCACAGTCGTCAGCCGCGCCGTGCTGAAACTTGGCAGCACAATCTCCCCCCGCTCCCACAGCCACGCATACGCCATCGCGGCCTCCAGCGGCTTGTCCTTCGCCAGCGCCCGCGCACGCGCAAGCACCTTCAGCGGATCGCGACCGTCAACCTCGCCAGGGTCAAACGGGCGAAACTCCGCCTTGGCGATCGTGATCGCCTTGGCACTGATCATCTCCGGATCGACCCCCAGCTCGCCCCCCGGCACAGCCATCGCCCGCTGGTCCATCGCGGCGACCATCTGCGCCAGGCCGGGGCGCTGCCGCCACCGGCGTGATCTCCGTGCCCGTCAGCGTGGTCATCACACTCGCGATCACGCCTCGGTCGGTGATGTCATGCGTGTTGGCCCGTGGGGCCAGCCAGCGGCGGAGGGCACCATTCTGCAGCATCCGCGCATTGGCCGCAACGTTCTCGCGGCTGTTGCTGAACGTAACGATCAACAGTTTGCCCTCGGCCCGGGCCTTGTCAATCGCCGCCTGCAACGCCTCCCGCGCGGCTTTGGTCGCCGGCGTCTCCTCACCTCCCCCGACCTGCGCACGCGCCACGCCGAGCACCGACGAACTCACCCCTCCCTCGCGCAGCACATCGCCCGGGCCAATCGCCACACCACCCAGCAACGCTGCGGCCATGACGCCCGAACTGATCCGACGTGGCCAGAGGCGAAGGCGACGAATGTGAGACGTGGTCATGGGCGATTGTTGATCCGATGGTCCTCTGGCGTGCAGCGGCCACGGCAGGATTCGTAGCCTTCAGGCCGAGCCGCCCCCGCACGCGTGATATCCTGCCCTCCACGCACTTGGACGCGTCGGCTGGCCGGGTGTTCCGTCGCCAGCACCTCGCCGCACCACCTCCACACCTCCACACCTCCACACCTCCACACCTCCACACGCCCCCACCGCCCCACCCCCCCGCCCCCGCGTGCGTGCGACAGATTTCTGGTGCCCTGTGATGACCATGTCCGCCACCGCCCATTCCGCGATGTTGTCCAGCCTGTTCAAGCGTGCCGAGGCCTCGGGCCTGTTCGGCCCCTGCCGCATCGACGCATCGGCCAATCTGCTCATCTGCGAAGCGAAGGACGCCGGCGACCACGCCGAATATCGCGTGACGCTGCCCGCCTCACCGGCCGACCCCGCATTCGTCAGCCTCGTCACGCCCGGGCGCTACCTCAGCCAGTCCATCGAGCAGGACCTGGTCCACACCGGCGACAAAGCCGGCGAACTGATCCGCGATGAGCTCTACGACCTCGGCGCCGTCCCCAGCCGCGACAGCGCGCCGGTCACCGTCGAACACTTCCGCGACACGCAGAAGCTCTACACCTTCCGCACCCCCATCCGCCCCGACGAAGCCGCCCTGGCCAACCACCTGCTGGCCTACGTCCGCACCTTCAGCCACCTCGGCGACATGGCCGCCGGAGATGATGAGTGACGAACAGCCAGTGATGAGTGATGAGTGATGAGTGATGAGTGACGAGTGATGAGAAAGAAACAAGGCACCCACCGGGTGCCTTTTCTGTAACCTCGGCCCTCAACCCTGAGCCCTCACTTAGCCATATCCCGCGTGCGGTCCCACGTCAGGCCCAGCAGGTAGCCCTCGGTCGTGATCGTGCAGCGGATGACCGTGCCCGCCTTATGCGGCATCGGCACGCCGTGCGTCGTCAACGTCAGTTTCGTCCCCGGCTCCAGCGGCTTCTCGCTGAGGCAACCCAGGCCCGTGTGGCTGATGTCACGCAGCAGCAGGCGCGTCAACCCCAGTTCGGCGTGCGTCGCCGGGGCATCGGCATGAAACACCGCCGTCACCAGTTCCTCGCACACCTTGCGCGGGCAGCGACGGCGATCCAGCTTCAACTGGTCAAAGTTCAGCCGGCACTCGCCCGGCGCGTCGTGCATCGCCTCAGGCATCATCTCGCCCGTCGCGGGCATGATGCGCCCGACGATGGACGCATCGCCTGGGCCTGCGGAGCCGCGTGGCCCGCCAGGAGTCTGTGAGCCGGGATTGCTGGGCAGTTTGGGAGCCGAAGACATACGCCAACCTCCGATTCGCGCTTGCCCTCGTCAGCCTGCCCAGACGGGCCAGAGCCACCGATGCAAGTCGCATAACCAGTCTGTCGGCTCATTCCCACTCCGACTGAAGCGCACCGTGACCGAAAACTTCCTCGGCTCAAAGTCAGTCCACCAGGTTGTGGACCACAATGCACCGCAGGGCCGACACGCCGTCGCGCCAGCCGATTTTCTTGCCCTCGGTATACGTCCGCCCCGCATAACTCACGGCCACTTCGTAGATTCTCGCCGTCGTGTTCGGAGCCTGGCCGGACTCCGCCCCCACCCGCGTACGCGCCAGCTTGGCAATCAACTCCGGCTCGATCCCGAACCGATCCTCCCGCAAGCGCAATTGCTGCGCGACCGGACGCGAGAACGCCTTGAGGCAGCACTCGATATCCGTCAGGTTCAGGTTCGTCATCACATTGCTCGCCAGCGTGATGAACTTGTTGGCCACGCTGTGCCAGAAGTAGAGCACGCGATGCGTGTCACCCAGGAATCGCGAACCGATCACCGCGTCCGCCCGTCCATCGAGGATCGGTGCCAGCAGCCGCGCGTGGTCAGCCGGGTCATACTCCAGGTCCGCATCGTGAATCACCATCGCGGTGCAGCCGAGCTCAATCGACGCCGTCAGCGCCGTGCGGATCGCCGCCCCCTTGCCCCGATTGCGATCATGCAGGATCGGATGGACAGTCATCGCCTCCGTCGACCACGCCGCGGCATCGCGCACGATCTCCCGCGTGCCATCGGTCGATCCATCATCGACCAGCACCAGCGTCCGCCGCGCCACGCCCG
>JALOQT010000321.1 GCA_025453375.1 Phycisphaerales bacterium
GCCAGTGACGATGCTCCGGGACTCGAATGGACGTTGCACAAGCACTTTCTTGTACGACAGGTGAATAAGGTTAATCACCGCAAAGAGTTCTTTCGGCTCACAATCGCTGATCTGAAGGCGGAGATTGAGAAGCTTGGATTGCCGGTGACTTGGACCATGGCGGCCGAGGCGCGGGAGTATCGCGAGACACTTGCGATCGAGCGCGCAATTGACACAGATCCTGAGGCTAAGCAGAAGTGGCTGGATCGCCAACTCGAGTTGGACCCGACTGAGTTTGTTGAACAAAATGACCGTTTGGCGGATATAGACAATGATGAGACTCTCGATGATCGGGAAGAATGAATCGACGTTTCTGTTTCTCGCCGATTGTTTCCTATACTGACTGTCCCATGCAGGGCTCTTCTTACACACTCTGGGGCTCGGTTGGCGAGGATTTTGATGCGGCGTCTTTGGCGCAGTTGCAGGCGGCGGTGCAGTTGCCGATTGCGGTGGCTGGGGCGCTGATGCCTGATGCGCATGTGGGGTATGGGTTGCCGATCGGCGGCGTGCTGGCGACGCGCGGCGCGGTGATTCCGTATGCGGTGGGGGTGGATATTGCGTGCCGGATGAAGATGTCGGTGCTGGACTTGCCGGTGAAGGACTTTGCGAATGCCGCGCGGCTGGATCGGTATCAGAAGGCGATTGAGGATGAGACGCGGTTTGGCGTGGGTGCGCAGTTTCGGGCGACGGATCGGGCCAGTGCGGGCGCGTCTGGGCGGCGTGAGCATGCGGTGATGGATGCGGACTGGTCAGTCAGTCATGTCACGCGGAGCAACAAGGACAAGGCGTGGGCGCAGTTGGGGACGAGCGGGTCGGGGAATCACTTTGTGGAGTTTGGGCTGCTGACGGTGCTGGAAGACGGGCCGCGGGGCGTGGCGCAGACGCATGTGGGCGGGTCGCACGCGCGGTGGGATCTGGCGCCGGGGCAGTATGTTGCGCTGCTGAGCCATTCGGGCTCGCGCGGGACGGGGGCGGCGGTGTGTGATTACTACAGCAAGATCGCGATGGAGCGGCATGCGAACCTCTCCAAGGAGCAGAAGCACCTGGGGTGGTTGGATCTGGCGAGCGAGGCGGGGGCGGAGTATTGGGCGGCGATGGAGTTGATGGGTGAATATGCCGCGGCAAACCATGCGTGCATCCACCGGGCGATTGCCAGGAACCTCGGGGCCAAGGTGGTGGCGGATGTGGAGAACCATCACAACTTTGCGTGGAAGGAAACGCACGAGGTGACGGATAGCGAGGGCGTGACGCGGCGCGAAGAGGTGGTGGTGCATCGCAAGGGTGCGACGCCGGCGGCGGCGGGGGTGATGGGGGTGATTCCGGGGTCGATGGCGACGCCGGGGTTTGTGGTGATGGGCAGGGGCGGTGCGGGGTCGTTGAACTCGGCGAGCCATGGGGCGGGGCGGGTGATGAGCCGCAACAAGGCGCGGGAGACCTTTCGCTGGGGCACGGCGCGGAAGGAGATCGAGGCGGCGGGGGTGCGGGTGATTTCGTGCGGCGTCGACGAGGTGCCCGGGGTGTACAAGGACATTCATCGCGTGATGGCGATGCAGCAGGACCTGGTGACGGCGGTGGCGCGGTTTGATCCGAAACTGGTGAAGATGGCGCCGGAGGGTGAGCGGGCGGAGGACTGAGCGCGGGCCGAGCGGGCGGGATGCTGAACTCCAGAGGCCCGGAGGACCCGGAGAAGCACCACTGGGTTGGAGAGCCAACCACAGGGACACAGGGGGCTGGGGAGAGGCCACTTTGGTGAGACGCGAGGTGATTTGTGCGAGCGAGTTTTGCGGAGCGTGATGGATTGGCGTGCTTCACCCAGTGCGTCGCTCTGCTTTGCCCCCTGCTCTGAAGCCGCGGTGGCTGACGAGGCGTGCCGAGATGCCTCTGGGTCGTCGGGGCCTCGGGAGCGCGCACGTCTGGCGGGGTGAGCGTGTGGGTGGCGCGCTACGCTCGGGCATGGTCAGTTTGATTGTGCGACGGCTGGTGCAGTTGCCGGTGATCGTGCTGATCATCTATACGTTGACGTTGACGCTGGCGTGGGCGATTCCTGGGTCGCCTTTGGATAAGGGCGAGGGGCGCTTGCCGCCGAAGGAAGTGATGGAGGCGATGGAGGCAAAGTACAACCTCCAGAGTTTCCCGGCGTTTTACTTCACGTATCTGGACAACGCGACGGGGTTGAAGTATGTGCGTGAGCGGCTCAATGGCACGCACGCGCGGCAGGATGCGGAGTTGGCGGCGGCGGGGCTGGCGTCGCCGGAGCGGGTGGTGTTTGACCTTGGGCCGAGCCTGCAGTATGAGGATTGGCGGGTCAATGAGATTCTGGCCGGGTCGCTGCCGGTGTCGATCACGATCGGCGGCGTGGCGATGGCGATGGCGGTGCTGATCGGGCTGACGGCGGGGATTGTCGGTGCGGTGCGGCCGGGGTCGGCGGCGGATGCGGGGACGCTGATCGTCGCGCTGGTGGGGATCAGCCTGCCGAGCTTCGTGGTGGGGACGGTGCTGCTGTTGATCGGGCCGGTGATGCTGAAGATCGGATCGATCGGCGGGTGGGGAAGCCCGAAGGACATCCTGCTGCCATCGTTGACGCTGAGCCTGCCGTTCGCGGCGTATATCGCGCGATTGACGCGGATGGGGATGATCGAAACGCTGGGGGCGGATTACATCCGCACGGCGCGGGCCAAGGGTGTGCCTGAGCGGGCGGTGGTGCTGAAGCATGCCCTGAAGAACGCGTTCCTGCCG
>JALOQT010000322.1 GCA_025453375.1 Phycisphaerales bacterium
CGGGCCTGTAGCATCCTCGGGCCATTGAACATCGAGCCCACACGGGTGTGGGACGATCGGGCCATCTTCGGCAGTTCGACCCCTCTCGGAGAGAGGGTGCACCCGTTGGTCAGCAAATGCTTAGGCCGTGGTGAGGGCTTCGGCGTGGTGTTCGGCGTGGTTGTCCCAGGTGATGAGGCCTGGGAGGAAGGGAGTGGCTAGGCGGTTGTCGTTGGGGAGGATGCGGACGGAGTAGCCGTGCTGGCCGGAGACGTCCGGGGCGAAGGCGCCGACGAAGAGGTGGGCGCCGTCCTGGAGTTGCTCGGCGTGCTGCATGACGACGGAGGATCCGGTGATCATTTCGCCAAGGCTGTTGAGGCTGCCGTGGAAGAGCTGAGCCTGGACTTCGGTCGGCGAGAGGGCACCGAGGTGGACGCGGGCCATGACGCGGACCATCGAGCGGACGGAGACGCTGCCGACGGTGGCGACCTGGCTGTTGACGTGCTCGATGCGGATTTCGTGCCAGTGCTGGCGGTAGCGATCGATGTGGTTGGACAGTTCGCCGGCCTCGGCGAGGTTGTTGTCATTGAGGCGGTTGGCGATCTGGTGTGCGGGGATGTAGGCGAAGTTGGCGTAGTCGCGCAGCATGCGGTGGGTGGTGAATCGCGGGGCGTTGGCCTTGATGCAGCGGCGCATGCGGGCGATCCACTTGCGGGGGAGGCCGGCGTCGTCGCGGTCGTAGAACTCCTGGACGATCTGGGACTGGAGGGTCTGGTAGAGTGCGCGGCTTTCGATGTCGTCCATCGCGTCGCGCTGGGAGTCGTCATAGTGCTCGCCGCGACCGATGGCAAAGCCGCTGTCGGGGTCGAAGCCTTCGCACCACCAGCCGTCGAGGATGGAGGTGTGGATGCAGCCGTTCATGGCGGCCTTCATGCCGCTGGTGCCTGAGGCTTCGAGGCCGCGGATGGGGGTGTTGAGCCAGATGTCGCAGCCCTGGACCATTCGGCGGCAGGTGTGCATGTCGTAGTCTTCGAGGAAGACGACGCGGTGCTGGACGTTGTGCTTGCGGATGAAGTCGACGATGTCGCGGATGAGGGCCTTGCCGCCGCCGTCGGCGGGGTGGCTCTTGCCGGCGATGATGATCTGAACGGGCTTGTGGGCATCGCGGATGATGCTCAGGAGGCGTTCGGCGTCGCGGAAGAGGAGGGTGCCGCGCTTGTAGGTGGCGAAGCGTCGGGCGAAGCCGATGGTGAAGGTGTTGGCATCGAGGGCGGAGGCTGCGCGTTCGATCTCGATTGCGCCGGCGCCGCGGGCGACGAGCTGCTGGCGGATGCGCCGGCGGCACCAGTTGATGAGCTTCTCGCGGCGACGGTTTTTGACGGCCCAGAGTTCGGCGTCAGGAACTTCGTCGAGCGGCTTCCAGACCTGCGGGTCGTGCGGGTCGGTGCGCCAGCGGTCGCCCATGGAGCGGTCGAAGAGGCGGGTCATGTCGGCGCTGAGCCAGGTGCGGATGTGCACGCCGTTGGTGACGTGGGCGATGGGGACCTCGTGCTCGGGGACGCCTGGCCACATGTTCTTCCACATGCCGCGGGAGACGGCGCCGTGCAGCTCGCTGACGCCATTGCAGTAGCGGCTGGTGCGGAGGGCCAGGACGGCCATGGAGAAGAACTCGTTTTTGTCGCCGGTGTTTTCGCGGCCGAGGGCCAGGAGGCCTTCGGTGTCCAGGCCGAGGCCCGGGAGCATGTGGCTGAAATACTGCTCGATGAGGCGCGGCGGGAAGCGGTCGATGCCGGCGGGGACTGGCGTGTGGGTCGTGAAGACCTGGCTGGAGGCGACGGCCTCGCGGACCTGGTCGAAGGTGAGGTTGGTCTTTTCGCGCAGGCGGGTGATGCGCTCGAGGGCGAGGAGGGCGGCGTGGCCTTCGTTGATGTGGAAGACGGTGGGCTCTTCGCCCAGGGCGGCCAGGGCCTTGACGCCGCCGATGCCCAGGACGATTTCCTGCTTGATGCGGGTCTCCATGTCGCCGCCGTAGAGGTTGCGGGTGATGTCGCGGTCCTCGCGTGAGTTTTCGGGGAGGTTGGTGTCGAGGAGGTAGAGCGGGACGCGGCCGACATCGGCGCGCCAGACGGCGATGGCGACGGAGCGGCCGGGCAGCTCAACGCGGACCTTCAACTGCCCGGTGCCCTTGGGGTCGGGCACGCGGTGGACGGGCTGGTTGGGCGGGTCGATGTCGGGGTACAACTCCTGCTGGTAGCCATCGGCGTTGAGGTATTGATGGAAGTAGCCCTTGCGATAGAGCAGGCCGACGGCGATGAGCGGGATGTTGAGCTCGGCGGCGGACTTGAGATGGTCACCGGCGAGACCGCCGAGGCCGCCGGAGTAGATCTGGAAGCACTCGGTGATGCCGAACTCGGCGCAGAAGTAGGCGACCTTGAAGGGGCGGGCGGTGCCGCTGGCGGCAACGGCTGCGGAGCCGAACCAGGGCTTGTGGGCGAGGTGCTCCTGGAGCTGGGCGTGGACGCTGCTGACGGCGTGGAGGAAGCTGCGGTCGGCGGCGGCGCGGTCGAGCTTTTCCTGGCTGATTGAGCCGAGCATCTTGACGGGGTTGTGCTCGGTGGACTCCCAGAGGTCGCGATCGAGGCGTGCGAAGAGGGAGACGGCGGGGTGGTTCCAGGTCCACCAGAGGTTCTGGGCGATCTCCATCAGGGGCTTGAGCGCGTCGGGGAGGTAGGGGACGACGCGGAAGGATTGGATGCGGGCCTGGCTGGGTGAGAGCGAGGGAGCGGCGGGGGCGG
>JALOQT010000323.1 GCA_025453375.1 Phycisphaerales bacterium
CGCCGCCCCCCCGCTGCTGTCCTCGCTGCCGGCTGAGTCCCCCGCGGCAGAAGGCGTCAATGGCTCGCGCGGGCAATACGAACTGACCGACGGCTTCTCCATCGCCGGCAGCGCCAGCGACGTGACCCTCGCCGGCGCCGCCGGCAGCGCCCGCCGCACCACGATGCAGATGATGGAAGTCTCCGCCCAACTCGACGCGATCAAACTCGAGGACTTGACCCTCTCGCTGGTCACAGGCGTTTACTACGCCGCCGAAGGCCGCCCCGACGCGCGCCCGGACAACGAAGAACTCACCCCGGTCATCGGCCCATCCCTCCGCCTGCGCAACACCCAGGGCCTCGGCACACTCCGCCTCATGGCCCTCGCCGACGCTTCCGGCGCCAACGAGGATTTCATGGAACTGCGCATCGACCAGGTCTGGCGCCTCACCAGCCAGGCCAACCTCTCACTGGGCTATCAGTATCAGCGCAGCATCTTCAGCGACACCCCCGCCCTGGCCGGCCGCGCCGGCAACGCCCGCGAAGCCGTGACGCTCGAACTGTCACTGAAGTTCTGATTCGCAGCCGTACGCTCCGCCATGCTCCTCGACCTCACCACCAAGCGTGCGCTCGTCTGCGGCTCATCCTCCGGCCTCGGCCTCGCCTCCGCGATCGAGCTTGCCCGCCTCGGCGCTCGCGTCACGCTGCTCGCCCGCGATGCGCGTCGTCTGGCCGACGCGCTTCAGGCCCTGCCCTCTCTGCCCGCGGTGCCCCACGGGCACGACAGCATCGCCGTCGATCTGGGCCAGCCCGCCGCCGCGCGAGACCTTGTCGCGGCCCATCTGGCCAGCACGCTTCACACGCACGGGCCATATCACATCCTCGTCACCAACACCGGCGGCCCGCCGCCAAATCACGCGCTTGACGCGCCCGTGGCGCACTATCAGCACGCCGTCGATGCCGGCCTGCTCGCCCCTCACCTGCTGGCCCAACTGCTCGTGCCAGGCATGAAGGACGCACGCTACGGCCGGATCATCAACATCCTCTCGACGGCCGTGAAGCAGCCCATCCCGAACCTCGGCGTCAGCAACGCCATCCGCGCCGCCGTCGCCAACTGGGCCAAGAGCCTCGCGACCGATCTGGCCCCGCACGGGATCACCGTCAACAACGTCCTGCCCGGCTACACCCGCACCGACCGCCTCGCCGCGCTGATCACCGCCCGCGCCAAAGCCGCCAGCGTGCCCGAGTCGCAGATCGAACACGAACTCGTCGCCAGCATCCCCGCCGGCCGCTTCGGCCACCCCGCCGAGTTCGGCGCCGCCGTCGCCTTCCTGGCCTCCCCCGCCGCGGCCTACATCAACGGCATCAACCTGCCCGTAGACGGCGGCCGACTCGGCGGACTTTGAGGGAAGGCTTCAGGCGTCAGGCTTCAGGCGTGAGTGAGACTCACCCTCATCCGCCCTCGCTCGCTGGACGCTCGCTTGGAACCTTCTCCCGCAAGGCCGGAGAAGGAGTTTCGCCAGCAAATATCGCGAGAATCCCCTTCTCCCGCCCCGCGGGAGAAGGTGCCGAGGTCCGCGTCCAGCGGACCGAAGGCGGATGAGGGTGCATCTCCCCTGAATCCTGAAGCCTCAAGCCTGAAGCCTCAAGCCTCTCCCAGCACATCCCGCAGCCGCGGCCCGTGCCTCGCGATCTTCGCCCGCGCCTCCGCAGCCGTCACGCCCAACTGCTGCATCACAATCGCCACCTTGGCGCTCCCGCCCGCGGCATCAAGCAGCGTCATCGCTTCATCACGCCCCACGCCAGTGACCTGCGAGATCACCCGTGCCGCCCGGTCACGCAGTTTGGCGTTGCTGGCCTTCACATCCACCATCAGGTTCTCGTGCACGCGCCCGGCCTGGACCATCAGCGTCGTGCTGATGGCGTTCAGAGCCAGTTTCGTCGCCGTGCCGGCCTTCAGACGCGTGCTGCCCGTCAGCACCTCCGGCCCCGTCGCCAGCACGATCAGATGGTCGCACGCCGCCGGCCACGCCACGCGGCTGCACGTCAGCAACCCCGTCACGCAGCCGGGTGCCAGTTCCTTCGCCAGCATCATCGCGCCGAGGGCGTAAGGCGTCGTCCCCCCTGCAGCAATCGCCAGCACACTGTCGCGATCAGTCAGCCCAAGCGCCCGCAACTCCGCCTCCGCCCCGCGCAGGTCATCTTCCTTCCCCTCGCTGCTGACCCGCAGGGCCCCATCCCCCCCCGCGATGATCCCGATGATCCTCCCCGGCGGCACGCAAAACGTCGGCGGCGCCTCGCTGGCATCCAGCACCCCCAGTCGCCCACTGGTCCCCGCACCAACATAAATCAGCCGACCACCCATCGGCTGCCCACCGTCACCCCCCTCTGCAGAGAATCGCCCCGGCGCGGCGACCGCCCTGATGAACGCTTCCAACGCCCCCTGCGCCGAACGCACGGCATTCACTGCCGCAAAATCCTCGCCCGTCAGCAAATCCAGGCACCCGCGCACGTCCGCCCGATCCAGTCCATCGGCGCGGATGTTCCGCTGTTCGGTATCGATTCGCCCACGATCGGGCACAGATGGCGAAAGGGCAGGCTCACTCATGGCGATGGCCTGATCGGCGATCCCTAGGGGACAGGAACACCCAGCGGGCAAGATTTGTGGTGGCGTCGCTGCAAATCGTGCGAAATTGTGGTACGCTTAGTCGGTCCGGAAGTTCTTTCCGGCAAAGGGGCGAGGTGTGCGGCGTGTTCTGTGCCGTGCAGGTCAGGGTCTGACGCTTGATGTTCAAC
>JALOQT010000324.1 GCA_025453375.1 Phycisphaerales bacterium
GCCGGCCTGACGACGCTGCAAGAACTCCATCGCGTCACCCGCGCCGGCGCCACCAGCGATGAAACCTCCAGCTCGCCGGAGGTACTGCCATGACCTTCACCACCCTCGCCCCACTACCCGCAACCCACCCTGCGGCACATACCGAGCGTCGCCATCGCACGCGTCGCACGCTCTCAAGGATGGCCATCGCGCTGCTGATCAACACCGCCGCCGCCTGGGCCGCGTGGCCGCTGCTCGCCCGCCCACGCACGCCCACCATCGGCGCACCGCTTCTCCCCGACGCGGGTGGGCGGCCATCAACCTCGACATCGTCTATCACTGGGCGCAACGCCCCCGACGGGGCAACGCCCCGGCTCAACCTCGCCACCCGCTGGACGCCCACACCGGCCGCCGCCCCCGCCGATGCCGACCGCCAAACGCCCCCACTCACGCTCCTGGCTCTCATGCCGGCTCAATCACCCACCCAGCCCCCCAGCGCGTGGGTCACCACCATCGACGGCCACACGCTGCGCATCACCCAAGGTCAGACAGTCAGCAGCTGGACGATCGACGCCATCACCACCTCGAGCCTCACCCTCCTTGCCCCCGATGGCCGACGTGTCACCCTCGCCATCGACGCGCGCAGGCCGCCATCAGCCTCAGGATCCGCCCGATGAACGCTGCATCATCGAAGCCAACGCCGCACAGCTCGCAACACGTCGTCATCATCGACGCCCGCGTGTGTTTCTGGTCGATCATGCCAGCGAGGGCTGACGTCCCACCTCGCTCGCGCCACGTAACGCTCACACTCGCCGATCGTCTCGACGCGGCAGAGCATCTCGCCACCCGCCTCCCCCTGCACCGCTCGGGCATGACAACAAACCACCTCGCCCTCAGCGACCTGGCCATCGCCGCACGCCCCCTGGCCGATGGGCGCACGCTCGTGCTCGCCGCGCCCCGCGCGGCACTGGCCGAAGCGCATCTCCCTCACATCGCCGCCATCCATCCAGACGCGCTGCCCCCATGGCTCGCCGCCGACCCCGCCCTCCGCACCCTCGACCCCCGCACGCTCAACCTGCTCGACCCGGCATGCACCGTGAGCCATCCCGAAACCCTCGCGCCACTGCACACACCAGCCCAGCGCGTCGTCCGTCAGCGTCGCATCGAGACAGGCCTTCTGGCCCTGATATTCACCCTCACCCTGCTGGCCACCGGCCTGACGATTCGCACCGCGCAGCTCCGCCGCGCCAGCGATGCGCTCACCGCCACATTTGGCCCCGAATCGCCAGACGCCCTCCTCGCTCGGGCGACGAAGCTGATCGCCCAACGCCCGGACCCGCTCCCGAGCATCATGCCCGAGCTGCTGGCGCTGCACAGCAATCCAGCCTCCGACCCATCACCACCCACCTGGAGCGGCTTGCGCCTGACGACGACGCGCCTGATCATCGATCTGAACACGACCGATCGTGACCTGGCATCGTCCGAGGCCAGGCGCTTCGCCGCCAGCCTGCGCTGGCCGCTGCCCCCGGTGCCCGCCGAGCCGATCCGCACCGGCCCGACTACGGCGCCAATCTTCCGCCTGACCTTCACCCCGCCCACCGCCCGATGACCAACGCCGCCACACCCATCTCGCCCACGCCACCCTCACACCGGCGCATCATGCTCCTGAGCATCATGGCGCTGCTGGCCATCCTCGCCACCTTCTGGACCGCCCGCGCCCACACACGCGCCGCCCGCTCGCTCGACAACGCTCGCAACGACGCCACCGCCTTCGCCCACGCCCGCGCCGCGCTGGACACCGCCGAAGACCGCCCCATCACCGCCCTCTCGATCGACGATCCCCACGCCGACGGCATCGCACTGCTCCGCCGCATCCTCACCTCCCTCACCCTCAACCCAGACGACCCCGCCGCCAACATCCGCCTGACCACGACCGACGCCCCGGCCACGTCCACCACCCCCGCTTCCCGCACCATCACCCTGGACATGCCCATCTCCCCAGCCCAGCTCGATGCCCTCCTGGCGGCGATGCACACCACCCCTCCGCCCCACACCTGGACGCTGAAGGCCCTCGAAGTCGACATCACTCCGGCCAACCCGCGCCACGGCGAGCACGCCGGCCCACGCGTCAAAGCGACCTGGGCCGTGCGGGTGATGCCCACCACACTCACCCCCTCACCAGGCTGATACCGTCCCCCATGACCAACGCCGACATCGCCGCGGCTCTGGAGCAGCTTGCTCGCCTTCTGGAGTTACTCGGTGAGGATGCCTTTCGTGTCAATGCCCACGCGCGTGCTGCGCGGGCGGTGGAGGGCAGTGCCGAGGAGCTTGCCGCGCTGGCCCGCCTCGCCCCGGCCAGCAAGGCCAAGGCCGCGTTGACCGCCATCGAAGGCATCGGGCCCAAACTCGCTGAAAAGATCATCGAACTGGTCACCACTGGCCGCCTGGCGGATCTCGACGAAGCCGCGGCGAAGGTGCCACCGGGCCTCCTGCCCCTCCTGCAACTGCAAGGCCTCGGACCCAAGACCGTTCGGATGTTCTGGCAGGACGCCGGCGTGACGGACCTGGCCGGGCTGCAGGGGATCATCGCCGACGGCCGCATCCTTTCGCTGCCGCGGATGGGGGCCAAGGCGGTGGAGAAACTCAAGGCCGCGATCGCGATTGCGGATCAGGCCGGCACGCGTCTGGCCCTTGGCCGTGCGACGGTCGTCGCCGAGCGCGTGATGGCGAATTTGCGCCGCGTCGCGGGCGTGCAGCGTCTCGAAGCCGCCGGCTCGCTCCGCCGCGG
>JALOQT010000325.1 GCA_025453375.1 Phycisphaerales bacterium
TGCCGGCCAGGTCGGGTGTGCCGACGACGGTTTCTTCGGCCAGTTGACGGACGGTCTTGCCCTCCTTGAACGCCTGCTTGGCCAGCGCGGCGGATTTGTCATAGCCGATGACCGGCACAAGGCTCGTGCACATCGCCAGTGAGCCTTCGATCAGGCTCTTGCAGCGGGCCTCGTCGGGCTGCAGGTTGGCCAGCAGGTTGTCGGTGAACATGTTGCTGGCGCTGGCCAGAAGGGTGGTGCTCTCCAGCAAGCGCTCGGCGATGAGGGGCATGGCGACGTTGAGGTCCAGCAGGCTGCCGACGCCGCCGAAGCCGCCGTACGTCACCGCCGCGTCATTGGCGATGACCTGGCAGCAGACCATGATCATGCTCTCGGCGATGACGGGGTTGACCTTGCCCGGCATGATGCTGCTGCCTGGCTGGACGGCCGGGAGGATCAGTTCGCCGATGCCGCAGCGCGGGCCGGAACCGAGCCAGCGAATGTCGTTGGCGATCTTGCTGAGGCTGACGGCGACGGTCTTGAGGTGGCCGGCGGCTTCGACGCACGCGTCCTTGGCGTGCTGGGCCTCGAAGTGATTGTCCGCGGCGCGGAAGCTGACTTTCGTCAGGCGCGTCAGTTCGGCGCAGACGAGTTTGTCGAACTGTTCGTGCGCGTTGATGCCCGTGCCCACGGCGGTGCCGCCGATGGGCAGCTCACCCAGGGCGGCGACGGCGAGCTTGCAGCGCTGGATCGCGTGCTGGACCTGGCTGGCAAAGCCGCTGAACTCCTGCCCGAGGCGGATGGGCGTGGCGTCGGCCAGATGGGTGCGGCCGATCTTGACGATGCGGTCCCACGCTTCGGCCTGCTGGGCCAGTTGCGTGTGCATGCGCTGCAGGGCGGGGATCGTCTCGTGGGTCAGCGACAGGGCGGCGGCGAGGTGAATCGCCGTCGGGAAGGTGTCGTTGGAGGACTGACCCATGTTGACGTGGTCATTGGGGTGCACGCCACCGGCTTTGAGGTAGGCCGCGTCCTTGGATGAGCCGATGGCGGCGCCGCGGGCGAGGCAGATGAGGTTGGCGATGACCTCATTGGCGTTCATGTTGGTGCTGGTGCCGCTGCCGGTCTGGAAGACATCGACGGGGAAGTGCTTGGGCCAGCCGCCATGCTCGATCATGCCGCCGGCGATCTCGTCGCACGCGTCGCGGATAGCCTCGGCGCGGCCCTTGTCAAGGCGCTTGAGCTTCTGGTTGACCGTCGCACAGGCAGACTTGAGCAGGGCATAGGCCTGGATGATCCCCCAGGGCAGCGTGCGGCCGGAAACGGGGAAGTTGAGCACGGCGCGCTGCGTGCTGGCGCCGTAGAGCACATCGGCGGGGACGACCATCTCGCCCATGGTGTCCTTCTCCACGCGGGTGGCGTGGGCGCTGGACGATGATGACCGCTTACTGGCCTGGCCATTGAGTTTGGAGGAGGCGGTCTTCGTCGAACCCTTGGCATGGCTGCGCGGCATGATCTTGCTCCCGAGAAAGTCGCGTGGTGAACGGGCGAGAGCATAGGAAGTTCACCCCACGCTCGGCACGCCCCTGCGCGACGCACAACTCACAAATCCTGCAAGCATCGATGCGACCTGGGCATGAGGGGGTACGCGTTGGTGAGCGACTCTTTGAGGCAAGGAATGACGATGCGCAGCACGAGCAATCGGTGGATATCCAAGGTGGTGATCGGTGTGGTGGCGGCGGGGATGCTGGCGGTCGCCGCGGGCAGCGCGGGGTGCAGCGCGATGGCCGAGGCCAATCGGCGGGCGGAGGCGGATGTCGTCACGCCCGTCAGCCCGCAGCAGGCGTTTGACGCCGCGGCGGCGCGGGAGGCGATGGGGCCGGGCAGTGCCTCGATCACAGGCGTGGCGGTGGCCCGCTCGACGAGCAACCCGCTGGCGCTGAAGTGGTTCCGCGACAAGCACTTTGCGACCAACAGCAAGGTCTGGATTTTCCCGGCAACGGACTACTTCGTGGAGTGGAACAAGCTGCGCGACCGCTACACCGGCAATGCGCGATATCGCGTGGAAATGTCGGCCGAGGCGCTGGCGCTGGGCGAGTCTCGCGCGATTCAGACTGACAACTATGGCCGCTTCCGCATCGACAACCTCCGCCCGGGGCGATACATCCTGCTGTGCTTTACGAGCTGGAGCGAGTATCGCCGGACGAAGTACGCGACGGGCACCGTCGAAGCCAGCGATGGCAGCAGCGCGACGATCTACGAGCACAGCGGCTACAACAAGGGCTATGCCGACACACTCGAGGAGATCGTCGAAATCACGACGCCCGGGCAGACGCTGGAAGTCGAACTCAGCAACTGAGACCGAGCGGAGTAGTTGAACTCAACGGGCTCGAAAAGCGCGAAGAAGAAGAAGAAGAAGAAGAAGAAGAAGAAGAGGAGGGAGTGGGGAGTGTGGTTGCCGCACGCCGCCCGGCCCTTCGAGTTCTTTGAGACCTTTGAGTTCAACTGGCTGCTCGATGCTGAGGCGTGCCGGCCGGATGCCGGGCGGCTTGGGCGGTGCAACAATCCACCATGCGTGTGCAGCAGGCCCGGTTTGGGTCATCATTTGGGCAGGGCTTTGGGGGCGCGGCAGGCCGGGCGGGCGGGCTGCCGCTGCTGGTGCGGTTGGTGTTGATCCCGGTGGTGCTGCTCATCGGGCTATTGCTGGTGCTGATCGTCGCGGTGCCAGCGGTGGTGCTGGGGGTGGTGTGGTTGATCGGGCGGACAGTGCGGCGGGTGCTGGGCGGGGG
>JALOQT010000016.1 GCA_025453375.1 Phycisphaerales bacterium
TCCCCATCCACTGCATCACCCTCGTCGACGACGGCAGCGCCGAGATGATGGAAAAAATCAAACAGATGAGCCAAGGCTCCTACACCCACATCCCCGCCGGCCGACGCGGCGGCGGTGGCGGCGGTGGCGGTGGGGGCGGTGGGGGTGGTGGGGGGGGAGGCCAACCGTGACGCGCCACCCCACCCCGCGCATCACCACACCCATGACCGTCTCGCCCACCCCGCGCGGCCCAGCCCCCCACCCGCGTGGAGCAGGTTTCCAACCTGCCCGCCTCCAACCCACCCTCATCGCCCCCCTGGCCGCACTGCTCGCCACGACATCCCTCTCCATCACCACCCAAGCCGAGCCCACCTCACCCAACTCCTCACGCCCCGACGCCACCGCCCGCGCGGCAACCTCCACCAACACCGGCACCTTCCTCCGCCTTCGCGGTTCACCAGTCGACATCACCGGCGTCATCACCTCCGGCCCCGGCGGCATCCTCGTCCGCCCCCTCCCAGCCGCGTCGCCCGCCAACAACCCCGATCTGCCCGACACGCGCCCCAGCCCACCCGCCCAGCTCATCGCCTGGCACCGCGTCGCCATCACCGACCTCCGCACCGTCGACAACTCCATGGCCCTCGGCCTGGAACTCATGCGAGCCACCTCGCGCCTCGAACGCGGCGATATCGACCTTGCTGCCGAAGCCATCGAACCCCTCTACAGCCAGATGACCCGGCAGGGCACCCTCATCGGCCCCACAGGCATGGTCACCGCCGAGACGGTCCTCCGCGTCCGCCTCGCCCGCGGCATGCAGACCGGCGCCACCCTCGCCTGGCTCGGCTGGCTCGACGCCGCCGCCGAAAAACCCATCCGTTTTCCCGACGATCCACCGCTATCAGTCATCTGGGTCGGCAGCACCCTTGGCGATGCCCCGCGATCGTCAGGCACAGCGCTCGAACCAATCCTCGATCCGACACTCAAACTCTGCCGCCACCTCCCGCCGGTCTTCGGCCCCACTGTCCCGAGTGCCGCGCTGGCCGCGATGCTGGCCAGCCCGGAGTGGGGCCGCCTCGCCGCCGGCCCGCAACGCGCGATCGTCCGCGCCTACGACGCCGCCGCACGCTTTGAACTCTCACAAACCATCTACACCCCAGACCCGCCCGCCGACGGCGCCCCGCCGACCTCCGCACTCCTGGCCGACACCGCCGCCCTCGTGCAGGACATGGTCCTCGCCCGCGCCGGCGCGCCCGAAGCCATCCCCGCCGCCCGCCAGCGCCTGCGCGACCGCCTCGACCGCCTGACCCGCCAGGAAGCCGCCCGCGAACTTCCGCCAACAGCCGCCGCGTCGGACATCGCCCAGGAGCCCGACCCGCGCTGGCTCCGCGCCTGGCTGCATGCGGCCATCGGCCGCTCCCTGCTGCGCGACAGCACCCCCTCCGCCCAGCGTGAGGGCGTCATCGAATTGCTCACCGTCCCGGCGCTCTTTGCCAGCGACACGCCCGCCCTGGCCGCCACCTGCCTGCTCGAGGCCCGCCAGGCGCTGCTCGCCCTGGGCGAGCCAGTCGCCAACGTCGACAGCGAGCTGCGCCTCCGCTTCCCCACCCTTGCCCCCTCCCCCGAGGCCGACATCCGCCCCTCAGCACGCCCCGCAGCGGGCCCCTGATCGAGCCACGATCGCACAACTTCCGCAAATCTCCCCAGTTTTCTGTCACACCATCGGGCCGACGCTCGATCACACTCCGAACCACTATGACCACCCTCCCCATGTTCACCCTCGCCGCCGAAGGCAAGTCCATCCTGGGCTACATCCACGCCGGCGGGCCGATCTCCTATTTGCTCGTGCTGATCTCCATCGTCGCCGTCGCGCTGGTGGTCATCAACTTCATGCTCTTGCGCCGAGAGAGCCTCGCCCCCGAGCCGGTCGTCGATGGCCTCCGCCGCCTCATCGCCCAAAGCGCCCCGGCAGACGCCATCATCGCCTTCTGCCGCCAGCAGGAGCATGACTGCTTCCTCGCCCGCGTCATCGCCGGTGGTCTTGGCAAGGTCAGCCGCTCCGCCTTCGGCCTCCTCGAACTCCGCCCCGCCCTCGAAGAGGCCGGCGCCCGCGAGCTTGATCGCCTCGAACGCACCAACCACATCATCGCCATGATCGCCGCCGTCGGCCCCATGCTCGGCCTGCTGGGCACCGTCGTCGGCATGATCGGCGCCTTCGCCACCCTCGGCGCCGAGAGCGGCATCACCAAGAACGAACAGCTCGCCGGCTACATGTCCGTCGCCCTGGTCACCACCGCCGAGGGCCTCATCATCGCCATCCCCTGCACCTTCGCCTACGCCCTCTTCAAGCGCCGCACCGACCGCCTTGTCGCCGAAGTCGGCGACACCGCCGAGGAGCTCCTCAGCGCCCTGTCCGCAAGCGCCAAGCCCGCCACCCGTCCGACCTCCTCCACGCCCGCTCGCGCCGCCACCCCCGCCGCCTAATCACCCCCCCCGCCTCCCGTGGCACGGCTCTCCGAGCCGTGCAATCCCCGCACGCATGAACTTCCGCCGGCGACTGAAAATCCGCGATGACGCCACCTTCGACCTCACCCCGATGGTCGATATCACGTTGCTCCTCCTGACCTTCTTCGTCATGGGCTCGCAGTTCCAGCAGGCCATGCGCCGCGAAATGCAACTGCCCCGCTTCCCGGGCGAGGCGCCCCGTGCCGACAGCCCCCGTTCGATCCTCATCGACCTGCTCTCCGACGGCACACTCCGCGCCGTCGACGGCCGCCCCGTCGCCGTCGCCTCCTTCATCGATGAAGTCAAACGCGAGATCAACGCCACCGGCGGCCCCGGCAAGAACGACGTCGAACTGACCATCCGTGCCGACCGCACCACCCCCAGCCTGCACCTCAACGCCCTCGCCCGCGAACTCAGCCGCGCAGGCCTCCGCAGTTGGCGCCTCGCCACCAGCGGCAGCACGATCGACGGCCTCCCAACCTCCACCGGCGGAGGTGCCCCGTGAACTTCCGCCGCAAGACCAAACCCTCCAACCTCATCCGCCTCCCGATGGCCGCGCTTATTGACGTGGTCCTCTTCATGCTGATGTACTTCATCATGGCCGGCACACTCGCCCCGGCCGAAGGCGAGCTCCCCGCCACACTCAGCGCCGAGAAACGCGGCAGCGGTCGCGGTTCCGAACTCGCCAGCCAGGTCCTCCGCGTCACACGCCGCGGCCAGGGCGCCACCTTCGCCCTCGGCAGCCGCAGCGTCGAAACGCATGAAGCCCTCGTCGCCCTCCTGCGCGACCTGCCCAAGGAGCCGGGCGTCATCATCCGCGTCGATGACGATGTGCAAGTCGAGTTCGCCGCCGGCGCCCTCCAGGCCGCCCGCGCCGCCGGTTTTACGAAAGTGAGCTATGTCGTCGCCCGGCCCTAGGCCCGCCCGACCCGGGCCAACCAATCCGAGCCACGCACGCCGCGTCCTCGCGCTCCGCAGCGCGCCGCTGATCCTGCCGACGCTCATCGCCGGCTCACTCTCGGCCCAGCCAGTGACGCCACCTCCGGCGCCCGTCTCCCCTGCCCTGCGCGTCCCGGCGCCGATGCTCTCCGACGCCGACCGCGTCAGTGATTACCTCCAAGCCCTGGGCCTGCGCGCCCTGCTCATCGAGCAGCTCTCCGCCCGCCTCCGCACCGCCGACGCCTCCGATCGTCCGCGGCTCGCCGAGCGCCTCGGCCGGCTCTACGCCGCCGCCATCGCCGACGCCACCACGCCCGAGGCCCGCCAGTCCCTCATCGACGAAGCCGAAAAACTCCTCCGCGCCGTCCCCCAGGCCCGCGCCTTCGAACTCCGCGTCAACCTCCTCCGCGAGCGATACCTCCTGGCCGAAGACGCCGCCGAACGCGCCCGCCTCCGCATCGGCCCCGACCGCGGCGTCGCCGCCCGCAAAGACGCGACCGACCTGGTCAACACCATCAAGCCCGAGCTCGACAAACTCCTCTCCGAACTCACCCGCCGCGAACAGCAGGTCCAGGCCACGCTCGAAAACAACCCCAATATCGACGTCCCCACCTTCGAAGTCGAACTGGCCGACCTCCGCCGCTGGCGCTCGACGGTCAACTACTACGTCGGCTGGACGAGCTACTACCGCGCCCTGCTCGCCCTCACCGCCTCGCCTGCCACGCCGCAGCCCAGGCAGGCCTCGCAAGCCAGGCCCGACGCCGCCTGGCGTGCCGACGCGCAAGACGCCCTCCGTGCCTTCGCCCAGACCCTCAACATCTCCCCCGGCCAGGGCATGCCGGCGGATATGGACACCACCCCCTTCCGATTCGAGCACATCGCCCGCAGCGCCGCCGGCACCGCCCTGGCCCTCGGCCTGCTCGGGCGCGATGTCGAAGCCCTCGCCTGGCTCGGTGCCCTGCGCGATCAACGCCAGACCCACCCCAGCCTCGCCGGCCAATGGCTCGCCTGGCGCGTCATGGTCCTGGCCCAGGCTGGCCGCTGGGCCGATATTCAGCGTGATCTGGCCGACATCCGCACGCCCGTCCGCCCAGGCAGCGAGCGCTCGCCGATGCTGCAACTGCCCGAAGTCCCCGGGCAGTCCGGCGTCGTCGCCCTCCCCGTCGCCACATCGCGCGTCGTCGTCTCGCTCGCGCTGGATTCACTCTCCGCCGATGACCCCGCCGCCGACGTCAAACGCGCCATCGCCCAGATCGCCGTCAATGACCTGATCATCCGGCGCGAAGTCGCCGCCGTCCTGGAGATCGCCCGCCAGCACGGCACCATCGTCCTCGGTTCCTCCGGCTTCGTCCCGATATATGTCCTGGCCCACCAGCGCCTCGACGAAGCCCAGACGCTCCACGCCGCATCCACCAAGGCGATTGACGAACCCGCCACCAGCGCCGAAGCGATCAACGCCTTCCTCGAAGCCGCCCGCCTCTTCACCCAGTCAACGACCGAGGCCGACGCCCGCTTCTTCGCCCGCGAATCCGCCCAGGCCTGGCAGTTCACCGCCCGGGCCCAGTTCTTCGCCGGTCGCCTGCGCGAAAGTGCCGAGAGTTTCGCCCGCTCCAGCGAGCAGCTCCGCGCCCTGGGCGATCGCCCCGCCGCCGAGGAGACACTCTGGTTGGCCATCGGCACACTCGCCAAAGCCGCGACACGCGAACTCTCCCCGCTTGACAAAGCCGCCGTCGAGCAGCGCGAGACCCAGCTCGCCGAGCTCTACGTCCGCGAGCACCCCGGCACTGATCGCGCTGCCCAGCTCGCCCTCCGCCAGCTCGCCCGCGAAGATCGCGTCGACGAAGCCGCCGTCCGCGTGCTGATGAGCGTCAACCGCACCAGCCCGCTCTATGAGCAGACGCGCCGCCAGCTCGCCCGCGTGCTCTATCGCCTCTATCGCGCCGCCCCCGCCAGTGAGCGTGCCTTCGCCGGCGCGCGCTTCATCCGCGTTGCCGACGAACTGCTGGCCATCGACCAGTCCCGCGCTCTGGCCAGCGCACCTCCGGCCCCCTCGGCCCCCGCGCCGCAGGCCGCCGCCTCGCGTCAGCAGGCGACCGAACTGGCCGTCATCACCGCCCGTCAGATGCTCGACGTGCTCCTGACCGGCCCCACGCCCGACGCCACCCGCGCCGGCGGCGTGCTCCAGGCCGTCGAGAAGATCATCGCCGCCGCCGGCCCCAGCCTCACCAACCAGGCCGGCGCGATCGCCGACGAACTGGCCCTGCGTCGCGTGCAGTTGGCCATCGCCCAAGGCGATCTGGCCACCGCCGAATCCCGCGCCGACGCCTTTGCCGCCCGCGTGCGCGACCTGCGCACCGCCCCGCAGGAAGTCCGCGCCGCAGCCACGCGGTTCTACCTCGCCGCCCGCTCCTCACTGCTGAATCACGCCACGCGCAGCCTCGCCACCGAAGTCCAGCCCGCCTCCGCTCCGCGTCTCGATGCCGCACGCCGCATCATGAAGCACGGCATGCTCCTCCTCGACGAACTCACCCAGTCCCCCAACGCCTACAACGACCCCAACGTCATCGCCACCGCCAGCGCCGTCGCCGACGCCGGCATGATCCTCGCCACCGAATCCACCGACCAGGCCACCCGGGCTGACGCGCGCGAAACCGCCCTCCGCCTCGATCGCCAGATCCTTCAGGCCCGCCCAAACGTCCGTAACAGCCTCCTGCGCGTCGCGACCCTCACCGAGCAGGCCGGCAATCGCGAAGCCAGCCTCGA
Source organism: Phycisphaerales bacterium (assembly GCA_025453375.1). Lineage (GTDB taxonomy): Bacteria > Planctomycetota > Phycisphaerae > Phycisphaerales > UBA1924 > JAJTGZ01. The sequence goes on from JALOQT010000016.1 coordinate 6,184, forward strand.
AGCCTGGCGCATCCTCGCCTCCGGCCTCGAAGAATCCACCGAGCCCTGGGCCCAGGCTCGCTATCACACCCTGCGCCTCACCGCCGATCTCAACCAGGCCCAGGGCATCGTCGCGATGCGCCAGCACCTCACGCTGCACCCGCGCGTTGCTGAGCCCTGGCAGGCCCAGATCATCACCCTCGCCCGCACGCTGGGCATTGACCCCGCACGCCCCAACCCCGCGCCAGCGCCGCAGCCCCCAGCGCCTTCAACCACCGGAGGGCCAACCCCATGACCCCCGCCCGCGCTCGCGCGCTGCTCATGGTCTACTTCGGCAAAGATGCCGCCACCTTCTTCGACCCGGACTGGCCGGAGACGATGCTGCAACTCAGCCCCGGCGCACAGCCCGACCAGGTCTTCACCGCCCTCCGCACACGTCTGACCATCCTCGAATATCACCCCTACGCCGACCTGCCCAGCAACGTCGACGATGTCCAGCACCTCCGCACCGTGCTCAAGGGCATCGCCGCCCAGATGATCAACGGCCCCGGCGCCGCGTGGACCGATCAGCTTGAAGCCGAACTCCTCTCCCTCGCCCCGCCTCCGCTGCCTGTCCGCCTCGCGCCCGATCGTGACACGCCTGCCACGCCCGACTCGGCCCCCAGCCCCGCGAGCCCCCCCAACCCCGCCAGCGAAATCTCCGACGATCTCGCTCAGCAGATCTTCCACGCCATCGCCGCCAACCCCGGCTCAGCAGGCCTCAATCGCGCGATGATGCTCGCGGCGATGCACGAAGTTTCCCCCGCCGCCGTCCTCGCCCTGATTCATGGCGACCTGCCGAGCACGCCCACCCTCACGCGGGAAATCACGCCGACCCTTCACGCGCATCCCGCCCGCAAGCCCACGCCCTTCCCCGCTTCACCCCACCCACCGGCGCCGCCGGTCATCACCACCGACGCGCCGGCACGCTCCCTCACCGGCCTCTGGCTCGGCCTCTCCGCCGCGATGCTCGTGTCCGTCGGCGTCGCAACCTTCGTCATCCTCCGCGCCGCGCGCCCTGTCGCGCCGCCGCGCCCCATCGCCGCCAATTCGCCCCCGCAGCAGCCAGCGCCGCCACCGATCGGGCCCGACACCACGACCCCTGCCCCGCCCCCGTCATCCGTCGCCGCTGGCCTCTCTGGCCCGCCCAATCCGCTGGTCCTCCTGCGCGATCTGGCCACCGTCGTCGACGCTTTCGACGGCGCAGCAGCCAGCGTCGAGTCCCTCCGGCGCGAAGTTGAAATCTTTCACCGCTGGTGGCCGCGCCTCGATGTCGGCCCGCGCACCGCCGCGATCGAATCACTCGTCGAAGCCGCCTACAAACCGACCGATCCCGCTGCCGCCGAGGCCCTCCTCGATCTGCTCATCCCCGCGCGCCTCACCGATCGCCAGCCCATCGCCGACGCCGACATCCATCCGATGTTCGCCGGCGCCGGCCTGCTCTCGCGCCTCTCGCGCGAGCGTGAAGTGCCCCCCGCCATGCGGGGTGCGATCGATGCCCGCCTCACCCGTGTCTTCGGCACCGTCCGCCCGGGCGGCAATGCCGGCGCCGGTGGCGGAGGCTTCGTCCCGGGCATCGATGCCATCGCCACCGCCCTCGCCGAGCGATCAATCAGCACCGACCTCCCCGCCGGCCCCGCCGAGCAAGCCAACAGCGCCGCCGCCGCCGAGCTCGCCGCCGATCGCTGGCTCGAAGGTCTTCAACGCGGCATCGCCGCCGCCCTCACCGGCGACGAAGCCGAGCGCCAGGTCCAGCTTGTCGCCCTCCCCGCCCTCGAGCGCATCCTGACCAACGGGCCGGACCTTCTGGAAAGCCCCACCGCCTTCCGCTTCGTCAGCAAAGTCCTGCTGAAGATGCGCTATCGCCCGGGTGATCCATCGCAGGCCCGCATCGTTGCATGGCTGGGCGATGCGCGCCTCTCCCTGGCCGATGCACACGTCATCTCGCAGACCGTCGTGCGTGCCAATGCGCCGGGCGTCGATGCCTCGATGGTGCTGCAGCCCACCGCCTCGCCGCTGGAGCGCGAAGGCGTGCGTGCCCAGTTCGCCAGCGCCTGGGGCATCGGCTCCTCCAGCGCGCCCGCCACACCGGGCACCGCCGCCGATGCCGACTGGCTGACCGCCGCTCGCGCCGCCCTGGCCGCCGGTTCCACCGCTTCACTGGATATGGAGCACGCCTCCGTCGCCGCCGCGATGGCCCGCCTCTGCGCCGCCGCCGCCCTCCGCGCCCGCGGCGAGCCCGTCCCCTCCTCCCTCGTCTCAGCCTCGGCCGACGCGCTGCGCCAGCAAGTCGGCAGCCAACGGCAGCCCGGCACCGTCACGACCGCCGTCGCCCCTCCCGCAGACAACGGCGCCTGGGCCATCCGCTATCTCGTCGAATCACGCACGCCCGCAGCCAAGCTCGCCGCCCTGGCCGAACTCCCCGGCGGCGGTATCGACAGCGTCTCGGCCGCCATCGTCGCCGAGCAGGCCCTCACCGCCGGTTCGGATATCCGCAACGCCGCGCAGGCCGCCGCCGAGCGCTACGCCGACTCTCCCGTGATGCTGCTGGCCGTGCTCGATGTGCTGCACCGCGCCCCGCGCTCCCTGCGCACCAGCCACTTCCTCTCCAAGATCAGCCAGTCGCTGTTCATCGGCCCCAGCAACCCGCGCTGGAACGCGCACTATCGCCAGGCCCTGGCCGAACGCATCCTCACCCTCACCGCCGCCGAAAGCGAGACCGCCGGGCTGGACGGCCTGGCCGCGATGTTCGCCGACGCCTACGCCATCATCGCCGGCAACCCGCCGACCGACCCCGCACCGGATGTCGCCGGCCCTGCCGCCCTCCGCGCCGCGGCAGAGCTCTACACCCAGTGGGAGCACGAAGCCTCGCGCCTCGCCGCGGCCGCCCCCGCGCCCGTGCCCCTGTCGCAGATTCGCCAGCGCCGCGCCGCCCGCCAGAGCGTCGCCCAGGGTGTCTTGCAGCAGTTCATCGCCGAGCAGGTCTCGACCGTCGAAGTGCTCGCCGCGCTCGTGCAGGCCGAGCGCCCCGCGCGGGCCGACGAAGTCCGCTCGATCATCGAGCAAGTCGCCCAGCAGCGTCGCGCCGCCACGACCGACCCCGCCCAGCTCCGCATCACGCAGGAGGCCATGCTGCGCCTCTGGGCCATTCGCCTCGGAGAAACGCTGTGACCACGCCGCGCACATCTCGCCGAGCACTCACGCTTCTGGCCACCCTCGCCCTCGCGCCGCTGCTGCTGGCACCAGCGCTGGCCATCGCCCCCGCCCGCCGCGCGATCGACCCGACAGTCCAGGCCGCCACCGCCGTCATCCCCGACCTTCAAGCCCGCCTCGCAGCCCTGACCCCCAGCGACCCGCGTGCGTACTTCCTGCTGGCCGAGGAGCTCGCCGCCGAAGATCACCTCCGCGAAGCCCGCGCGCTGGCCGAGCGCCTCTACGTTCTGGCCTTCACGCTCGACTACGCGCCGGCCTCACCAATGGCCAGCGCCACGCCCCCGGGCCAGCTCGCCTCCAGCGCCGCCCTCGGCCTCGTCGCCCTCTCGCCCCGCCCCGAGCGTCAGGCCTGGCTCCGCGCGCTGGCCATGATGGTCCGCCCAGCCAGCGCGGCATCCACCCCCCCGCCCTCGGAGGGTCTCGCGATCATCCCCGCCCTCGGCCCCGACGAAGCCTCGATCACCCTCGCCGCCATGCTCAGCATGGTCCGCACCGGTGACGGCCGCCGCGCCCGCATGGCCCTGCAGCAGCCGGGCGTGCGCGCGACGCTCGATCAATACGAAGACCTGCTGACCGACGGCGCACCGATCCGCGCCAGCCAGATGATCGACCGCTGGATCGAGCAGTGGCCCCAGTGCCCGACGTGCTCCAACCGCCGCGTCCTGCAGCGCGATGGCCAGGGCCGCCTCTGCCCCAACTGCAATGGCACCCCAGGCCCGGACGTCACCCCCAGCGAACTGGCCGCCCAGCTCCGCGCCACCGCCCTGCTCATGCGCGGCGTGCAAGCCTCCTGGGCCGCACAAAATCTCGCCACCACCGGCCAAACCCTCCAAGACCCCGACCCGCGCACACTGGCCGACTTGCTGCAAGTCGACCCGCGCCAGACCATCTTCCGCGCCGGCGCATGGACCACGCCCTGACGACGCCCTGACAACGCCCTGGCGACGTCGTGATGTGCTCACGCGGATCATCGCGCCGCAC
>JALOQT010000326.1 GCA_025453375.1 Phycisphaerales bacterium
GCATGATCGACACCAGCGGCCTGGCCCACTGGCCCCACCCCCAGTTCAGTCGCCCGCTGCGCCCGGCATCCACATACACCTCGTCAATCCCCGTGCCGATGCTGATCAGCGACAGTTCATCAATCGCGGCATTGAGCCCATCGCGGCTCAGGGCCTGCGCCAGCGCACACATGCTGGGGTTGTTGGCGACCACGCCGCCATCGATGTAGCCCTGCTCGCTGGGGAAATACGTCGGCGCAGCACAAGATCGCGTGACGACATCGACGATCTTCTCCGCCCCATCACTATCGCTGCCGCGAAAGTTGTGGAAGAACTTGGGCTTGAATCGCCGAACCGTCCGCCGGCCAAACTCGACCTGGCCATCAAGCTCAACAGCCGGGATCAGCACTCGCGCACCGAGTGACCGCAGCAGACGCGTGCCGAAGAGCTCGGTGAGCACACGCCGCAGGTTCGTCAGTTCATAGTCCGCCCCCGTCGCGCGGCCCAGGTCGGCCAGATCATCAATAAACGAGTCATCGAAGATCGCCCTGGCCTGCGTGCGATACAGCTCGACAAGCTCCGTCGGCGTGCGGCTGTCGGCCAGCCCTGCGGCGATGATCGAGCCCGTGCTCGTCCCGGCATACAGCCGCACGCGATCACGCCAGCCGGGGCGAGCCTCATCCAGCCGAGCGACGACGCGAGCCGCAAAGATGCCTCGCACGCCGCCGCCGTCAATCGAGAGCATCAGGGGCATGGGGGAGGATAGTGGCAAAGGCTGAAGCCTGAAGGTTGAATGAGAAACTCGCCGAAGTGCCGTTCGCGCACGCCACTTCGGACGGTTTCTCATTCATCCTTCCGCCTTCAACCTTCTACTTCTCCGGCTTCATCAGCGGGAAGAGCACGACATCGCGGATCGTGCGCTGGTTGGTCAGCAGCATCGTCAGGCGATCAATGCCCAGGCCCATGCCGCCGGCAGGGGGCATGCCGACTTTCAGCGCGTTGATGAAGTCCGCGTCATACGTGCGGAACGTCGCCTCTTCCTTGGCCTTCTCCGCGTCGGCATTCTGCAACTGCTCGCGGAACTTCGCCGCCTGCACGTCCGGGTCATTGAGCTCGGTGTAGTGCGGTGCGATCTCCATCCCGCCGATGAACAGATCCGCCCGATCGGCCAGATACGGATTGGCCGGCTTCGGTCGCGTCAGCGGGCTGATCGCCGCGGGATAGTCCGTGATGAATGTCGGCTTGGCGGCGTCAACCGTCTTCTCGGCGAAGTCCTCGAACAGTTCGTTGACCACCAGGATCGGATCAACGCCCTGCGTCTTGACGTGACGCTCGCGGGCAACACGCATGACCGCGTCGGTGTCAGTCATCTTGATGCCCAGCGCCCGCTCGAACAGTTCCGGATACGGCGCGATGCGGAACGGCGAGCCATAGTCGATCAGCAAATCACCATACGGCAGGATGAGCCGCTCGGGCATCGCCCCCTCGGGCAGCGCGGCGTGGCCCGTCCGCGCTGCATCCTGCAGCTCCATCGCCACCATCGTCGCCGCGTCGCGGATCAGCGACTCAGTCAGCTGCATCACCGTCTGCACATCGCCAAAGGCGCAGTACGCCTCGAGCATCGTGAACTCAGGATTGTGCTGCTTATCCAGCCCTTCGTTGCGGAAGTTTCGGTTGATCTCATAGACCTTCGGCATGCCGCCGACGAGCAGACGCTTGAGATACAGCTCCGGGGCGATGCGCATGAACAGGTCCACGCCCAGCGCGTTCATATGCGTGACAAACGGCCGCGCCGCCGCACCGCCGGCGAGCGTCTGCAGCATCGGCGTTTCAACTTCGAGATACCCCTGCTCATCGAGCACGCGCCGCAGCCGCGCGACGATCCGCGAGCGCAGCGCAAAGACGCGTGACGTCTCCGGATTCGCCCACATGTCCACGTATCGCTGGCGATACCGCAGCTCGACATCCGCCAGGCCCGCGTGCTTCTCCGGCGGCTGGGCAAGGCTCTTGGCCCCCAGATCGCACGAGCCGGCCCACACCGTCACCTCGCCGGTCTTGGTCTTCATCAGCCGACCGCTGACGATGATGATGTCCGACAAGTCCGTCAGTTTGGCCAGTTGAAAGTCGCGCTCGGGCACATCCTTGGCCGAGATCGCCACCTGCAAGTCACCGCTGTGATCGCGCAGCGTCATCCAGATGAGTTTGCCATTGTCGCGGCTGAGCATCACGCGCCCCGCGACCTTCACCGTCGGCCGCCGATCCGTCACCACGTGCCCCGGCGTGGCCTTGGCCTTGGCGACATCGTCGTTGTACGCGATGTTGGCCGCATCGTCATACGCCGCGCGGGCCGAAGCGAGGGCCACGAGCCCATCGGTCCGCACGCCATACGGATGCGCACCGAGCTTCGCCGCCGCATCGCGATTGGCGCGGCGTTGCTGCTCAAGGGGGTGAATCGTCTCATCAGAACCAGAGTGCTGGGCGGACATAGGGCCGATGATACGGAGCGACCATCACGCACCGCCAAGGCGGGGCCGCCGCCTCACTCATCAAACAACCCGCCCCCACCCCCCCCAGCCGCCAGCGTCGGCGCCGCGACGCCGACGTGCGCCGCCCCCGCCGCCGTCAGCATCCGCCCGCGCCGCATCCGCGCGATGTAGCCCAGTTGCAGCAAATACGGCTCGACGACCGCTTCGAGCGTGCCAGCGTCTTCGTTCATCGTCGCCGCCACCGCCTCAAGCCCCACCGGCCCGCCCTGATACGTCGTGCCGATGATCCG
>JALOQT010000327.1 GCA_025453375.1 Phycisphaerales bacterium
CCACGCTCTATGACTCGATCCTCAACAAGGAAGGCTGGGACCGCGGCTGGCGCATCCTGCGCGAAATGTCCGCCAACGCGCGATACTTCACCGCCAGCAGCACGCAGCCGCCCCTGGATGTCAGCCAGGGTGAGTGCGTCATGGGTGTCGCGATCGACTTCTACGGCCGCGGCCAGAGTCAGGCCGTCCTCCGCACCGGCCAGCGCCCGGAGGAAAGCCGTGTCGGCTACATCGACCCGCCCGGCGCGACCTACATCGACGCGGACCCGGCCAGCATCGTCAACGGCACACGCCGCCCCGAAATGGCCAAACGCTTCATGACCTTCCTCCTGACCGACGAAGCTCAGGCCCTCTGGCAGTTCGCCCCCGCCCGCGGCCCCGGCCGCGACTCCGGTGCTGGCCAGGCTGCCGGTGCGGGCGTGATGATCGAGGACGCCGGCACGCAGATTCGCCTCGGCCCGGTCGAATACAGCCTGCGCCGCATGCCCAGCCGCCGCGCGATGTATGAGCGATACCTCGAGCACTTCACCGACAAGACCAACCCCTTCCAGATCGCGAGCAACACCCCGCTGCGCGGCTGGCGCGACCTGCTCGGCCCATTGATGGGTGCCTTCGCCATCGACTCGCGCCAGGAGATGAAAGCCGCCTGGGCCGCGCTCAATGCCGCCCGCACCACGCCCGGCTTCCCCTCCGCCACGCTGGCCGACATGGAAGCCGCGTTCTACGCCTTCCCGACCCAGACCGTCATCGACAAGGACGGTAAGTCCACCGACCTGCCCCTGACTGAGCAAAACTACCGCGCGATCAGCGAATACACCAAACGCTGGCGCGACCCCGACCGCGGCCCCGCCGCCCGCATCGCCTACACGCGGTTCTTCCAGACCCAGTATCGGCGCGTGGTGGAGATGTATGAGTCGGCCCGGCCGAACTGAATCGCACCTCAACAGGGCAATCAATCACTATGGACTGCGCCAAACTCTTCCGCGTCAAGCCCGGCTCGAAGGTCAAACTGACTGACTGGGATCCATCCGTGACTCACGGGTTCAAGGACAAGGACGCTGCCAAGGCCGAGCTGGCCGAGAATGTCGACAAGCTCGAACACCTCCAGACCATGCTCTACGCCGAGGGGCGACGCAGTCTGCTGCTCGTCCTGCAAGGCATGGATACCAGCGGCAAGGACGGCACCGTCCGCCACGTCTTCTCAGGCCTCAACCCCACGGGTGTCGAGGTCACCAGTTTCGGCAAGCCCACCGAGCGCGAGCTGGACCATGACTTCCTCTGGCGGATTCACGCCCGCACGCCCCGCCGCGGCATGATCGGCGTCTTCAACCGCTCACACTACGAAGACGTGCTGGTCGTCCGCGTCGCCAACCTCCAGCCCAAGGCGGTCTGGAGCGAGCGATACGACCAGATCAACGACTTCGAAACGATGCTGACCGAAAACGGCACCACGATCCTCAAGTGCTTCCTGCACATCTCCAAAGACGAACAACGCACCCGCCTGCAGGAGCGTCTGAAAGACCCCGAGAAGAACTGGAAGTTCCAACCCGGCGACCTGGCCGTGCGCAAACAGTGGGACGCCTACCAGGCGGCCTACGAAGACGCCCTGGGCAAATGCAGCACCCCCCACGCCCCCTGGCACATCATCCCGGCGAACAACAAGTGGTTCCGCAACCTGGCCGTCAGCGAACTGCTGGTCCAGACCCTCGAAGCCATGAAGTGTGAACTGCCCAAGGCCAGCGCGGAGGTTCTGAAACTGAAGGTGGAGTAGTGGTTTACCGCCTGATTCAGGGGGGTGTCCACGTGTGATTCTTCAAAGTCGCACTTCCTGCGCCGCTCGGCGGTAGATTCTGCCCCATTCGGGGCGGGGGTTTGTTTGGGAATTGCGAAAACCTTGTTGGTATGGGGGGTGTGGGGATTGACAAGTTGCCGATGAACTTCCATACTAAAAGAGTTGGAGGTCGGCATATGTCTAAAGTCGCCACTGCATCTCTGGTTGGTTCAGGACTGCTCGCCGTCGCGTTGGCCCTCGGGCTGGCGGTCGGGGCGGGGTCGGCGGCGTTTGTCACCGGCAAGGGCACGGCGTATCTCTCCGACGACCCTTCGGCCTGCGTCAACTGTCACGTCATGCAGGCCAACTACGACGGGTGGATGCACGGGACGCACGGCAACGTCGCGACCTGCAACGACTGCCATGTGCCGCATGACTCGGTGATGCACAAGTACCTGGTCAAGGCCGAGCATGGCGCGCGGCACAGCTACAAGTTCACCTTCGACAACTTCCACGAGCCGATCGCGATGACGGAGGAAAGCCGCACGGTCGTGGTCAACAACTGCGTGCGCTGCCACGAGCAACTGACTGACCAAATGGCCAAGACCAACACCAGCCCCGCCGCGTTCAGCGCGCACGGGTTGGAGGCTGGCGCGGCCGACTGCCTGCACTGTCATGCACGCGTCGGCCACGGGGGGCGGAAGTAGGCGAAGTGATCAGATTGACGGAGGCTGGGCGACGTGAGTTCTGAATCTTCTGGGGTGTGTGCATAGAGGAGTTCAATCATGCGGGAGTACACCAAGCGTTTGATGGGTCGGCAGCAGGGTGATGGTCTTGGGCGTCATGGCGCGGCCAAGTGGTGGGCGCTGGCGCTGGTGTTTACTGCCGGGGCCGTGGGGGCGGCGTTGCTGACGGCCAACATCGGCAAGCGTCAGCGTGAGGCGACGGTGACGACGCAGCAGGTCGTCAAGCTCACGGAGCG
>JALOQT010000328.1 GCA_025453375.1 Phycisphaerales bacterium
CGCTGGAGGGTGGATCATGCGACTTGTTCTTCGTGTTGTGGTGGGGGTGGTCGCCGGGGGTGTGGGGTGTGGGGTGCTGGCGGGGCTTGCGGGGTGTAACGGCGTGGGGCAGCGTGCGGCGGCGGTGGCGCGGATGCGGACGGTGGTCAGCGAGGATGATCGTCGGTTCATCATGCTGCTGCGGGTGATTGCGGGGGACCGGGAGCCGGGGTTTGGGGATGGGAGGCCAGCGGTGCCGGCGTATGTGGCGTTTGCGGGCGGAGACTGGAATACTCCGCCGCGGTATGCGTGGACGGTCATGGATCCGTATTACTCGCAGGCGTTTGCGTATCGGAGTTTGGAGACTGTGCCGATCTGGCCGCGAGTGATGGTGGGTGATGCTGAGCGCGGGTCGCGCGATCTTGTCGTGCTGCGGTACATTGGCGAGTCGATCACGATCGATACGTCGGCGGCGGGCATCGCCTCGGCGCGTGAGCGTCTGCGGCTTGCGATTCGCAGCGGGGCGGACAGCAACGATCTGGATCGGCCGCTGGCGGCGATGATCGATGAGCGCCCGGACCTTGACCCGGGCGTGCTAGCGTGGGCCAGGGCACTGCTGGAAGTGACGCGGCCGCAGGGACAGTCGGGGGTGTGAATGGTGGTTTGAGAGTTGCCGGGGACGTTGATGGCCCTGCTGGCGATGTCCTTCACGCGACGGGCGGTCGGGCGTCCTGGCCCATGGACTGCAGTCCATGGGCGTTGGTTGGCGACGACTTGTGGTCAGGTCTGGGCAGGTTGAAAACCTGCCCCACGCGGAGTGCGGGAGACGTCATGCGGCGCGGTGCGTCTGCTGCCTTTCCCTCCGTCGCTTCGTCGCTTCGTCGCTTCGTCGCTTCTCCCCACTCGGCCCTCGGCCCTCGGCCCTCAAACCTGCTCCGCCTCACTCCCACTCGATCGTTGCGGGCGGCTTGCTGCTGATGTCGTAGACGACGCGGTTGATGCCGCGGACTTCGTTGATGATGCGGTTGCTGATGCGGGCGAGGAGGTCGTAGTCCAGGCGGGCCCAGTCGGCGGTCATGAAGTCTTCGGTGGTCACGGCGCGGAGGGCGATGGTGCTGTCGTAGGTGCGGCCGTCGCCCATGACGCCGACGCTGCGGACGGGCAGCAGCACGGCGAAGACCTGGCTGGTGCGGCGATATTCGCCGGCGGCGGTGATTTCGTCTAAGAGGATCTGGTCGCAGGCGCGGAGGATGTCGAGTTTTTCGCGCGTCACTTCGCCCAGGACGCGCACGGCCAGGCCGGGGCCGGGGAAGGGGTGACGCCAGACGAGTTTCTCGGGCAGGCCGAGGACCTCGCCGAGCTTGCGGACTTCGTCTTTAAAGAGGTCGCGCAGGGGTTCGATGAGGGAGAAGGCCAGGTCCTTGGGCAGGCCGCCGACGTTGTGGTGCAGTTTGATGCCGGCGCTGGTGCCGGCGTGGCCGTGGCCGGATTCGATGACGTCCGGGTAGAGCGTGCCCTGGGCGAGGAACTTGACCTGGCCACCCTTGGCCGCGACGACCTTGGCGGCTTCTTCGTTAAAGACGGTGATGAAGCGGTGGCCGATGCGCGTGCGTTTGATTTGTGGATCGGTGATGCCGGCGAGGTCGGCGAGGAAGGCGGCTTCGGCGTCGGCGGTGACCAGATCAATGTGGAAGTGGTCGCGGAAGGTGTGCTCGACGAAGTGGCGCTCATTGGCGCGCAGCAGGCCGTTATCGACGAAGACGCAGGTGAGCTGCTCGCCGATGGCCTTGTGCAGGAGGGCGGCGACGACGGAGGAATCGACGCCGCCGGAGAGGCCGCAGAGGACGCGGTCGGTGCCGACTTGCTGGCGAATCTGGGCGATGGTGGACTGGAGGTAGTCGGCCATCTGCCAGTCGCCCCGGCAGTGGCAGACTTCGTAGAGGAAGTTTTCGAGGATCTCAGCACCCTGGGGCGTGTGGGTGACTTCGGGGTGGAACTGCACGCCGTAGAAGGTGAGGGCGGGTTTGCTTGCTGGCCCCGCCGGCCGTGCGGGCCTGGCGATGCGGATTGCGGCGAGCGGGCAGGTGGGCGTGCTGGCGAGGATGGTGGTGGCGGCCTTGAGGTCGGCCGGGGCGTTGTCGAGGGTGACTTGGTCGCCGTGGCTCATCCAGACCGTTGCGTGCTCGGGCAGGGCGTGCAGGAGGCCGGCGCGGTCTTTGACGTGCATGGCGGCACGGCCGAACTCGCGATGGTCGGCCTTGGCGACGGTAGCGCCGAGGATTTTGCCGGTGATCTGCATGCCGTAGCAGATGCCGAGGATGGGGATGCCCAGGTCAAAGATGGCCGGGTCGCAGGTTGGTGCGCCGGGGTCGTAGACGCTGGCGGGGCCGCCGGAGAGGATGATGCCCTTGGGTTTGCGTGCGGCGATTTCGGCTGCGGGCGTGTCGGGGCGGATGAGCATCGAGAAGACGCCCGCCTCGCGGACGCGGCGGGCGATGAGCTGCGCGGTCTGGCTGCCAAAGTCGAGGATGAGGACACGCTCATGGGCGGACGCCGCGGCGGAAGAGGTGGAGGGTGACGGGGTCGTCATGGGGGCGTCCGGGGGCGGGGAGGCTTCAGGCGTCAGGCGTCAGGCGTCAGGCTTCAGGCTTCAGGCGTCAGGGAGAAGACTTGAGACGTGAGACGTGAGTGGGAAGGGAATGGGGCTGAGGGTTAGGCGCAGATGGAGCCGGGTTCGATGTCGGTGTCGGGGCGGAGGAGGATGACGCGGCGGA
>JALOQT010000329.1 GCA_025453375.1 Phycisphaerales bacterium
GCCCCCGCCGCCTCCATCTTCGGCCCGCCCCAGGCGTAGATCGGAAGATACGGATTCCGCGCCCGAAGCCGCGCGATCACCACCGACGCGTGGTCATCCCCCGAAGGCTCAAACGCCGTGAACAGCACCCCCGCCCGCGGCATCGACACACTCAGCGGGCGCGACGCCACCGCCAAGCCGCCCATACCGCGCTGGTTGGTCGCCGCAGCACTCACGCATCGATTGTTGTCACCCCAAACCCCTCACGCCCGCCACGCATCGCTGGTCATCACGCCGACTTCTTGTCCGGCAGTTTGATGTCCTTGATGTTCTCGCCCGCCAAGGGCACGCGGATCGTCGTCCCGCAGTTCTTGCACCGCACCGTCTTGCCGCGTGCAGACGTCGGCACCGCCAGCACCCGGCGGCACGTCAGATTCGGACACATGATGCGAACGGTGTCAACCATCAATGGCGCTCACTACTGCCAACACTCTGCTCTCCATCGTCCGCCGCCGGACGCTTCTTCACACTTCTGGCCACCCCAATCGCATGGAATCTCACACAACAAACTTCTCGGACCACCAGACGACCCCCGGCCAACCCTCTACCCTCCCTCCGCGATGACCCACGCCACCCTCGCATCCGGCCAGGCTGCAGTGGGGGGATGAAGGCAAGGGCAAGATCGTCGACCTCCTCTCCGGCCAGCATGACGCTGTGGTCCGCTATAACGGCGGGGCCAACGCCGGCCACTCCGTCGTGGTCAACGGCGAACGCTTCGCCCTGCACCTTATCCCTTCGGGCATCCTCCGCAAGGGCACCCCCGCGATCATCGGCAACGGCGTCGTCATCGACCCAGACTGGCTTGCCCGCGAACTGGACACCCTCCACGCCCGCAACGTCGACACCTCCGCCCTGATCATCAGCGACCGTGCCCACGTCGTCATGCCCTGGCACAAGGCCGAGGACGAGCTCCGCGAAGCCTGGCTCAGCGAGGGCAGCCTCGAACCCATCGGCACCACCAAGCGCGGCATCGGCCCGTGCTACGCCGACAAGGCCCTCCGCGGCACCGCCCTCCGCATGGGCGACCTCCTGCGCCCCGAAGTCCTCGCCGCCCGCCTCCCGAGCATCTGCCGCCTCAAAACCGCCATGCTCGCCAGCCTGCGCGGCCCCGCCGCCGCGAGTGACCCGACCTCCAACCGTTTCGACCCGCAGCCCATGCTCGACCTCTGCGCCCAGTGGCGCCAGCGCTTCGAGCCATATATCCGCGACACCAGCGCCCTGCTGCTGGACATGCAGGCCGCTGGCAAACGCATCCTCTTTGAGGGTGCCAACGCCACACTGCTCGACGTCGATCACGGCACCTACCCCTACGTCACCAGCAGTTCATGCAGCAGCCAGGGCGCGCCCACCGGCTCGGGCGTCCCCGTCTCGAGCATCACGCGCGTCCTGGGCATCATGAAGGCCTACAGCACCCGCGTCGGCGGCGGGCCGCTCCCCACCGAACTGATTCACTCAGAGGCCGACCGCACCATCGGAGACCGCATTCGCCAGCGCGGGCGCGAGTTTGGCACCACCACCGGCCGCCCCCGCCGCGTCGGCTGGCTGGATCTCGTGGCCGTGCGATACTCCGCACGCCTCAACGGCTGCACCGGCCTCAGCGTGATGCTCCTGGACGTCCTCGGCGGCGAAAAGACCCTCCGTGTCTGCACCGCCTACGAGCTTGACGGCCAGCGCCTCGCCCACCTGCCCCCCGACGGCGCCGTCCTCGCCCGCTGCAAGCCGGTCTACGTCGATCTGCCCGGCTTTGGCGATGTCACCGCCGCCCGCACACTGGCCGACCTGCCCCCGCAGGCCCGGGCCTACCTCGACCTGATCGAGAAGACCGTCGGCGCCCCGGTGAAGTTCGTCAGCGTCGGGCCGGATCGCGCCCAGACCATCGCCGTCTGAAGCCCCGCCCCCCAGCCACGTCGAAAGTCGCGACCATGCTTTCCCGCCTCTTTGGCCGACGGCCAGCCAAACCCATCACCACCGGGCGAGACTTCTCCGCCGACCCCGAGGCCCAACGCATCGCCGCCGCGATGCACGCCCGCAACCCCAAGGCCGACCCACTCGGCCGCCTGCCCGACGTCCACCCCGGCGCACTGCCCCGCCACATCGCCATCATCATGGACGGCAACGGCCGCTGGGCCACCAAGCGGGCCCTCCCCCGCGCCATGGGCCACCGCGCCGGGGCCAAAACCGTCCGCACCATCATCGAAGAAATCGGCCGCCTGGGCATCGAGGTCTGCACCCTCTACTCCTTCAGCCTCGAAAACTGGAAACGCCCGCGCGACGAAGTCGAAGCCCTCATGAAGCTCTACAACGAGCAGGTCGACCTGCAGCGTCAGGAGTTCATGGACAACAACATCCGCTTCCTGCAGATCGGCCGGCGCGATGGCCTGCCCGAAGAGTGCCTCCGCCGCCGCGATGACCTCGTCGAACTGACCAGGAACAACACCGCCGGAACGCTCGTCCTGGCCGTCAACTACGGCAGCCGCGCCGAGATCACCGATGCCGTCCGCGCCATCGCCCGCAAAGCCCGCGACGGCGCCCTCTCCCCGGACTCAATCGACGAATCCACCATCGCCGCCCACCTCGACACCGCCGGCCTCCCCGACCCGGACCTGCTGATCCGCACCGCCGGCGAAATGCGCGTCAGCAACTACCTCCTGTGGCAGATCAGCTACGCCGAGCTCTACGTTACCCCCACCCTCTGGCCCGACTTCTCCCCGACCGACCTGCACAACGCCCTGCGCGCCTACGCCTCGCGCGACCGCAAGTTCGGCGGCCTGACCGACCCCAAGTAAACGCGTGAAGCAGGTTTTCAACCTGCTCATCAAGCCCCCCACGCCCTACCCTCTACACCATGAGCCTCGGCACCGCCGTCGTCGACAACCCAGCCGTCCCGCCGATCCTCAAGGTCCGCGGGCTCAAGACCTACTTCCCCATCCGCAAGGGCGTCCTCCAGCGCACCGTCGGCTACGTCAAGGCCATCGACGGCGTGGACTTTGACGTCATGCCCGGCGAGACCCTCGGCCTCGTCGGCGAGTCCGGCTGCGGCAAGACCACCGTCGGCCGCTCCATCCTCCGCCTCATCCCCGCCTCCGAAGGCACCGTGCACTTTGATGGCAAGGAAGTCTTCTCCTCCAAGGGCCTGGCCCTGCGCGAACTCCGCCGCCAGATGCAGATCGTCTTCCAGGACCCGGGCGGCAGCCTCAACCCGCGCATGCGCATCGCCAACATCATCGGCGAACCACTCACCGTCCATGGCCTCGTTGAGAAGGACAAACTCCGTCACGAAGTCGAGCAGATCCTCATCAAGTGCGGCAT
>JALOQT010000330.1 GCA_025453375.1 Phycisphaerales bacterium
TTAGCTTCTCGAACCTTCTCTTTCTCGTCACTCGTCACTCACCACTCACACAGGAGTCGATCATGGGTAAGTTCCTCGCGCTCGTCGTTGTCGTCGGCCTGCTCATCGGCGGCTGGTATGTCTTCGGGCAGAACAAACGCGCCGCCGCCGGCGCCGGCGGCCTGCCCCCGGTCTTCTCGTCCATGACCTTCGCCGAAGCCGTCGCCGAGAACAAGACCAGCGGCAAGCCCCTGATCGTCAACTTCTCCGCCAGTTGGTGCCCGCCCTGCCAGACGATGAAGAAGGAGGTCTGGCCGACGGCGCAGGTCGAAAACTGGGTCGCCGCCAACGCCAAGGCCATCTACGTCGACGTCGATCAGGACGGCGCCGCCGCCCAGCAGATGGGTATCCGAGGCATCCCGACGATCGTCATCTTCAAGAACGGCCAGAAAGTCACTCAAGGTGGCTTCAAGGATGCCGGCGAACTCGTCGCGTGGTTTGAGAAGAACAAGTAAGTCCAGCGGCGCAGCGACGGAGCGACGAAGCGACGAAGGGCGAGGTAGCACGACACGTCCTTGTGGGTCGGGAGGTTTTCGATGCCCGATGCGAGCAAGGGGCCTGAGGCGCCGGTCAGCATGTTTCTGCCTGAGTTGCTGGCCGTGCGCGCAGCCAAGGGTGCGTTGCAGGATCGTCGCCGCGCCTGGTTGGCTCAGTCATTGGGCGAGCCCGTCCCCACCGCCGCGGCGTATCGCTTCACGCTGACCGATGGCCGCGAGACGGACCTCGCCGGTCTCTTCGGCTCGCAGGCCGACTTGCTGGTTGTGCACAACATGGGCCGTGCGTGCAAGTACTGCACCATGTGGGCCGACGGCTTCATCGGCCTGGCGCGGCACATTGAGCGTCGCGCCGCGTTCGTCCTGACCTCGCCCGATCCGGTCGAAGTGCTCGCCGCCCACGCCGCCGCCCGCGGGTGGACGTATCGCTGCGCAAGCCTCGCCGCAGCCTCGCCCTTCGCCCGCGACATGGGCTATCAACTGCCCACCGGCGAATACTGGCCAGGCGTCTCGGGCTTTCATCGCGCTGCCGACGGCGCGATCTATCGCACCGGCACCACCCGCTTCGGCCCAGGCGATGACTTCTGCGGCGCGTGGCCGATGTTCAACCTGCTCCGCGGCGAAGAAGCCGCGTTTGAACCGCAGTGAGCGTGAGCGTTGTCGTGTTGCGTGTGGCCGTAGCCCGCCGCCCAACAGGCTCAGCCGCGAGCCCAACTCGCCAGCGACGGCTGCA
Source organism: Phycisphaerales bacterium (assembly GCA_025453375.1). GTDB lineage: Bacteria > Planctomycetota > Phycisphaerae > Phycisphaerales > UBA1924 > JAJTGZ01. The sequence goes on from JALOQT010000330.1 coordinate 1,267, forward strand.
CCACCGCCGGCAGCAGCGCACTGCCATCAACCAGCACCCGCAGCTTCGTCCCCGGCGCGGCGTGCTTGGTCTTGACCGTCGCCAGCGCGATCGGCGCGCCGGAGAGCATCGGAGCCGTTGTGCTGCTGGAGATCGCGCCGATCGGCTGTGCATCAGCCGCGACGGGCTCGACGAAGATCGGCGCACCAGCATCCGGCTGGCGTGGCGGCTGGCCATCGATGCCGTGCGCATCGGTCAGCCGCAGTGCGACGATCACCTGTTTGGGCTGCCCCAGCGCGTGCATGCGGGCGACAACCTCCTGCCCCAAATAGCACCCCTTCTTGAAACTCACGCGATCGTGCAGCGTCGCCTCGCCCGTCTCGCCGGGCAGCGCATCGGTGCCGAAATCCAGCATGAACATCGGCGTCCCCGCCTCGATCCGCGCGATGTTGTACGCATGCCACCCGATCGGTCGCAGCGGTGGTGGGGGAGGATGCGGCAAGTCCGCAGACGCACCGACCCCAGCGTGCGTCGCCGCCAGCAGCGATTCATAGATCGCTCGCGCATGCGACGAGGGCACCGTCAACTCCAGCCCAATGTCACCCGTGCTGTCCCACCGATCGACAATCACCGGCTGCCCCGCGATCATCACGATCGTCGCCTCGCCGGGGCGTAGGTCCGTCACCCGCGCTGGTGCCGCGCCGCCCGAGGCTGCACCGATCATGCCCGGCGTGCTATGCCGCTCCAGCACCATCGCCGCCCCGGGGCCGTGCAGCGCCAGGCGATGAAGCGAGGCCGTCGCATCGGTGATCGTCACATCATCCGCGATGATGTACGGCTCCAGCCCCTTGCGCGTGCGCTCTGCCGCGTGAACATCCACATCCAGCAGCACGCGCTCCGGCAGCTCGCCCATCGCCGGCAGGTGCAGTACCCGCAGGTCCGCATCGATGCGACCCTTGCGGCTCAGCCAGAACGACCGCACGCTGCGAAAGTGCCCAAGGGCTTTGACATCCTGCGTGATCATCCGATTCAAGAACGCCAGCCGATCCGCCCCGCTGACGAGCAACGTCGCGCGGTGCGGCAAATCCAGCAGCGCACAGCACCCCGCCTTGCGGATCGACGCATACTCCAAATCCACATGATCAAACGCGCCCGCGACCAGCACGGTCGATGCGTCGGCCTCAGTCATCCCCGGCTGCACATAGGGCAGCCACATCGCTTCGGCCTGGTTGAAAATCGTTGTCAGCGGCGTTGGATGCATGATGCAAAGCAAGAAAAGTGCGCAAGTGACCAACCAAATACGCAAGACGAAAACCTCAGCCCCTCACCACCGCACGACCTCAGCCGACGTGCCTCACCGCGCGCCAGCCACCGCCCCCGCCCGCGCCGCCGGTGAGAGCACCGTCGCGATGGGCGTCGCCTGCCCGGCGTAAGTCAGCCCCAGTTTGCCGCACAGCAGTTTCGCCGTGATCTGGCTGGAG
>JALOQT010000331.1 GCA_025453375.1 Phycisphaerales bacterium
GAGGTAGTGGGGGAGGAAGTGGTCATGGTGATGGCTCGCAATCACACGGGCACGACGCGGATGGCCTTGGCCAGCGCGCTGGCCAGCCCGATGCGGCTGCCCCCGCAGCCACACCCGCCTTGGCCGCCTTGCCCCCCTTGCGGGCCACTATTGAGCACCGCCACGATGCACGGCTCGCCCGTCCGGCAGACGCGAACCATCGCCCCTGGGACCAGGCCCATCGCCCGGAGCATCGCCGCGTCATCAGCCCCGACGCTCGCATCGAGCAGCCGCCCAACGCCCCCCGCCCGCATGGCCATGAGCGTGACGGCCGGCGCCGGCGCCGCGGCTTGCACCGCCTCCAGCGGCCCACACCCGCAGCCATCGCCTTCGCCAGCTGCGGCTGCCCCTGCCGACGCTCCGGCTCCCGCTCCGGCTCCCGCTCCGGCTCCCGCCCCCCCCGCCTTGCCCGCACACGCACCGGGCGTGCCGATGGTCAGCGACACCGCCGTGCCGCCCGAGGGGTGAGCGGGCGACGTGGACGAGTTGGACCCGGGGGCAGGTGAAGAATCGGCAACCATGGCCGAGTTTAGGCGGGCGAGAGGTAGTTGAGATTGAGTCGCAATGAGGAAGAAGGCATCAGGCATCAGGCCCAGTGGCGGTGGGGTGCGATGTGAGCCTCGTAGCGAGGGTGACCGAAGGGTCGGTGCTTCGCACCGATGACACTCACGGAGTGAGTGTCCCACCCAGACGGCGGCGTGACTGCCTCTGCTCGATAACCGCCTCCTTCTGAAGCCCGAAGCCTGATGCCTTCTTCCCCCTCACCTTGGCGCCTGGCGTGGCGGCAGGGGCACGACCATGCTCCCTGGTTCTGGGGTGGTGGGTTTGACGATTGGTTGGTTTGCCGCGCTGATCAGGCGGGCGCGCTGTTCGCGTTGGGCGGCGGCGGTGGTACGGTTTTCAGCACGGTCCTCGCCGGCGACGATGCGCTGGGCCTCGGTCATGCGGTCGACCAGGCGGTCGCGTTCGACGGCGAAGGCCGCGGTGATTGTCCCGGCGCGCTGCAGGTTGTAGATCGCCCCGACGACCTGCGAGTAGCTCAGGTCAAAGCCGATCTCCGGCTCCTCCGGCGTGGTCTTGTGCGCCAGGGTGCGGATGAACTCGGCCAGCGTCGGGCCGATGGTCGTCTGGCGGGCGCTGGCGCCTTCGCTTCGCCAATCGCGGAACATCATCCGGACTGCATCATCCGGCCCGTCGGCCGCGACGAGCAGGCGATCGCTCCAGATGCCCGCCAGCGAGGGGCGGGCCAGCGTGGCATCGCTGCCAAAGACGACGATCCGCGGGCGGCCGGTCTGTGTGACGTAGACCAGATGCTCCTTGGCGGGCACGAGGTGGAGCTCGAACTTCTCCATGTTGCTGCCGCTGCGCCGCCCGCCGATGATCACGCGCTCGCGCCGAATGCTCGGGTCATCACGCTCGATCATCGCGGTGTAGGCGGCCAGGCGCAGTTCCAGATCGGTGCTGTCGCTGGCGATGGCGCGCAGGGCCAGATCGGTGCTTGGGTCATTGGGCACGCTGCCCAGCAACTCGGCGGCTTCGGCCCGCAGCACCATCGGCTGGTTGGCGTCCGTCGCGATGGTGCGCAGCGGGGCGGCGGCGCGGATGTCGCCCAAACGGGCGCCGACGCGCAGGGCCGCCAGGCGCGGGACCAGTTCCGGATGGTCATAGAGCTTGCTGACGAACGGCAGCGCCGGCTGGCCGATGGCCTGCAAGATCCAGCCGAGCTGCTCGGCCAGCGCCGGGGTCTGCTCCAGTTCCTGCACGGCGCGCCGGGCGAACTCATCGCCGAAGCCCGTCTCGGTCCGCAGGCCCTGCACGAGGCGGATGAACTCACTGCTGCGCAGGCGATAGGAAGGTGGAATGGTGATGGCGATCGAGGCCGGGCCGCGGCCGCGGGCGGTGGGCTCGCGCTGGCCGGGCTCGATGGGGAAGCGAGCGTTGATCGCGCCCTGGATGGCGCTGGCGCGGGCGTGGCTGGCGTTATCCAGGACCAGTTCGAGGGCCAGCGGATCGGTGATCCGCCCGCCGCCGAGGATGCGACCGGTGGTGCGGATGATGCCATCGGCCTCGGGGATCGGCGCGGCTTCGCCGCCGCTGTCGGCCGCGGGCTGGGCGTCGGTTGCTGGAGCGGCGGAGGCCGCCCCGGCCAGGACGACGCCACCCGGCTCGGCAAAGGGGTTGATGAAGACCGGGCCGCGAGCTTCGCCCAGGGCGCGGGCCTGCATGCCGCCGGTGACGCTCGGCGGGCCGAAGCGCAGGTCGGTGGTCCAGAGTGTGCCACCTTCGAGGCTGGTGACGGCGCTGCCGGCGAGCTTGCGAACGCGGACATCGAAGATGCCGTTGCGCGGCGCGCCGGGGGGCACGACGCCTTCGACGATCACGATCGCAACGCTGGTGCTGTCGAGAATCTGTCGCGGCGTCAGGCCGGCCAGGGCGTGCCCTTCGTTGAAGGTCGCGCGGCCCATGCCCTGGCGTGCGATCTCGCGCTCCATGGTGGCCATCACGGGCGTGGGGTATGGGCCGCCACCGGTGCCGGGCAGGCCGACGACCAGGCCATAGCCCGAGACCAGGACGGGGTCGGTGCCGCGGAAGGAACTCTCGGCGCCGATGGTGCCGCGAATGGCCGAGGGCACATCGCGCACGACGGGCTCGACGCGCGTGGCCTCCGGG
>JALOQT010000332.1 GCA_025453375.1 Phycisphaerales bacterium
CGCCCACCCGCATCCTGATCATCCGCCCAAGCGCCCTGGGCGATGTCGCACGCAGCGTCCCCCTGCTTGCCCGCCTGCACGCCGCCTTTCCGCACGCCGCGATTGACTGGCTCGTGCAGGACACCTTCGCCGAGGTGATCGCCGCGCATCCGGCGCTGGCGAGCGTCATGCCCTTCCCGCGCAGGGCCTTCGCCCGCTGGAGGTCGCCGCGCGTCGGTGCAGAGTTGGCCGAATGGCTCCAGCGCCTGCACGACGCGCGCTATGACCTGGTCATCGACGCGCAAGGACTGCTCCGCAGCGCAGTGTTCACACGCTTCACCGGCGCGCCGGTCCGCCTCGGCTACGCCAACGCCCGCGAGGGCGCCGGCCTCTTCCATGGCGTGCTGACCTACACCCACACCCTCCACGTTCCCGAATCCCTCCACGCCGTCGATCGCATGCTCGCGCTGCTCGGCCCCGTAGGCCTGCCCACACACCCGGCCAGCCAGCACGAAATGCGTCTGCACGTCGCCCCCGAGGCACTGACCGCACTGCAGAGCGATCCACTCGCCGCCAGCCCGTACGCCATCCTCGCCCCGACGACGCGCTGGCCCGCCAAGCAGTGGCCGCCCGAGCGGTTTGCCCTCGCCGCCCGTGCACTCTTGGACTCGCGCCGCGTCCAGCGCGTCCTCCTCGTCGGCGCCCGCGGCGAGGCCCAGCAGATCGGCCCGCTGCTCGACGCCGCGCAGGCCGACGCACGCATCATCAATCTACTCGGCCAGACCTCGCTCTCTCGCCTGATGGCCCTGATCAGCCGCGCCGCGATAGTCATCGGGTCGGACTCCGCCGCGGTGCACATCGCCACCGGCCTGGCCCGCCCGCTCGTGGCCCTCTTCGGCCCGACGGACATCGCCCGCGTCGGGCCATACCAGCGCGGGGCCGACGTGCTGCAGCACATCGCCCCGGCCGAGCCCCTGAGCCACAAGACCGCCGAGCCAGGCCGCACGCAAATGGCCCGAATCAGCGTGCAGGAAGTCACCTCCGCCGCTCTGGCCCGCCTCGCCGAATCCAGCCCTCCTCCCCCGCCTCATACACTTGTCCCGTGACCGCCTCTTCGATTAACCCGCTGGGCCTGACGGCCGAATCCTTCGCCCACGCCGCCCGCCGCCTTGTGCGCGATGGCGACACAGGCGCCCTGCGCCTCTACGCCAACTACTTCCGCACCGGCGCTTGGGACGCGCAGGCCCTCTGGCCCGACGCACACCAGCACCTCCCCGCCCCCACCATCGCCCCGATCCACCGCCTGCACGCCAGCGAGAGTGACGAGGGCACGGTGCTGAAGTTCACCCAGCAGGTGCCGCGGGCGCTGGCCCTCTCCGCCGTGCCTTCCTCCAACGTCGCGCCCGCCAGCACCACCGCCCGCGCCGTCTCGCTGACGGCCTCCATTCTCGGCCAGTCTGCCACCCCGCTAGCCCAGCTCGCCCCCCTGGCCACCCTGCCCAGCGATCTGCTCGAGACCGAGACTGTCCTGATCCCCATGCTCGGCAAGAGCCGCGCCCGTTCATACACCCTCTGCGTCTCCTCGCAAGTCGGCTGCGCCATGGGCTGCACCTTCTGCCAGACCGCCCAGATGGGCCTGATCCGCAGCCTCACGCCCGCCGAGATCGTCCAGCAGTGGTTCGCCGCCCAGCACCTCCTGCAGCGGCCCGATGCCAGTGCGCAGATTCGCAACATCGTCTTCATGGGCATGGGCGAGCCGCTGGACAATCTCGACAATGTCATGGCCGCGATTGACGTGCTGACGGATCGGCGCGGGCCCAACATCGCCAGCAGCCGCATCACCGTCAGCACCGTCGGCCGCATCGATGGCCTGGCACGGTTCAAGGACTTCTGCATGCAGCCGGGGTATCGGCGCCTCGGCCTGGCCGTCAGCGTCAACGCGCCCAATGACGAGATTCGCAGCCGCATCATGCCCATCAACCGCGCGATGCCCATGGCCGCCCTCCGCCGCGCCATCGACCGCTGGCCCCGCTCCGGCACCGGGCACATCATGGTCGAATACGTCCTGATCCCAGGCGTCAATGACGAGCCTCTGCACGCTCAGCAACTGGCCGACTGGGTCTCTGGCCACACGCCCGACCGCCACCCCGACCCGGCCCTCGCCCCCATGGCCTGCTGCGTCAACGTCATCCCCTACAATCCGCGCGAGGGCAGCCCCTGGCCCGCGCCCGACGAAGCGACCATCGATCGCTTCATCGCCGACCTCACCAGCCACGGCCTCTACGTCAAGCGTCGTCGCACCAAGGGCCGCGACCAGATGGCCGCCTGCGGGCAACTTGGCAACCTTGCCTATCGCCGTCGCCCTGCGCGCACCTCCGCCCCCACCATCCCCACGGCCCCCTAGTGGGTGCGGCCAACTCCATCAAGACCCCCTAAATCCCACCGAATCTGCGAACTTCGCCGTCAGGTGCCTCGTCTGATTGGTCGAAGAACCCTGTCATGGCTCAGCCGCGCACACGCGCCAAGCCCGGGCTTCACACCGCAGCGATCGCCTGCATCGCGCCGTGGCTGTCACTCGCCAGCGCGGCTGCCGCCAGCGACCCACCCGCTGAGCCCTCGCCAGACTCGACCGCGACGAGCCAACCCGCACCACCCGACATCACCCTCAACCTCGGCGAGGTCTTCGTCGGTCTCTCGCCCACCAGCACCAGTGCCACAGGCCGCCAGTC
>JALOQT010000333.1 GCA_025453375.1 Phycisphaerales bacterium
ATGGTGCTGGACATTGAGCATTGGAAGCAACTCTGTCCGCTTGACGCTGAGCCGTTCTATCGATACGGAGCTGACCGTCCCCGCGGCCTTGCCCACGTCGAACTCTGGCGAGAGCGTGTCAAGGCGATCGGGGCACTTGGCCCAGAGACGAAGTGTGATGCTTTCGTATGGTCTGACTATGGCCCGCGCGATAGAAAAGGTCGTCGGCCCATGCCATGGCTGACACGGCTGGGCGGAGAACCTTGGCGCGAGGCAAACAAGGCCTGGCCGACCGACGAGCGTGGCATTCCGCTCACGTTCCTTGGCCAGATGTGCTTCGTTGACTCGCGGGACATTCATCCGTTCAAACTTCCGGGCGATGTCCTGCTCTTCTTTGGCCAAGCGAGTCGTGGTGGGGAGTGGATTGATGCGAATTCGGAATCGATAGCGATCGAGTGGTCTTCGCTCACGCTGAAGGAGCCGTGTTCGATCGTGGACTGTCCGTGGTCCGCTCAACTGCCCTTTGAGTTCGATGGCGTGCTCCATCGCACTGTGCAGTATGTGGACGACGATCAGGTTGATGCGGTCTGCCGAAAAGTCGGCATCGAGTACGGGAGTCAGGGCCTCGGTCGTTTCCTGGGCACCTGCATCAGTTCCTCGGCCAACCTTCCCCAAGGGTGGCCGTTCATGGAGGGCGATGGCCACACGCTTCTCGCCGTGCTCAGTTCGGTGTCGAGCTACGGCCAGTGGCCGCTGTGCGACCTTGAAAGTGCGATGCCGGAGATTCGAAACGATCAAGGCGAGCGGCGAAAGGCGACGAATCGCAGTTTCAACTTCAACATCGGTGATGCGGGCGCGATCTATGTCTATCGCACGAAGGATGGCGTGTTCAAGGTCGACTGTGACTGCGGATAGAACGCAGGGAGATCAGTCGTCTCCATGCGTCGCACGAACGTGCTGGCGTGGCATGGATGAACAGAAGCACGTCTTCCGTGTGTTGGTCCAGTGGTGAATGTCTCCGGTGGCCTTCCCTCGGCCCACCGTCACAGCGTGATCATGGACTCCGTCGCGGCGGGGGGCGGGGCGGTCTGGCTTGGCGGTGATGTGGGCGGCGTGGCGAGGATGGTGCTGAGGACGATTGCCGCGGCGGGCAGGCAGGCCAGGGCGGCTTGGGCCAAGAGCAGGGCGGCGATGCGCCAGCCGCCGAGTTCAGTGCTCGCCGCGCTGCCGACCATCACGCCTTGCAGTTGGAAGCCGACGATGCCGAAGAGTTTGACGGCCACGAACATCACGACGACGCCAAGTTACAGCCCGATCAGGGCCGTGCGAAGACTCGGCGAGCGTTTCGCGGCGAGGGCGATGAGGATCAGCCCCGCGGAAAATGCCACGCCGACGTGCAGGCCGCCGCAGCCCATCGACATGAAGAGCAACGCCCGCTGCCCGAGCGTGAAGCCCGAGCCTGGGAACGTGTTGAACCACTCGCTCACCGAGGCAGGCTCAACCCACAACGTGCCGGCGGTGATGACGACGGCGAGGGCGAGATGCACGGTCGTGAACACTCGCAGGAATGCGGCGCGAGCGCCGGTGGGTTGCAGGAGGTGCATGGTGTGTGCTGGGAAAGAGAGGGGATGAGGCGCGTGTCGGCGGTGATCAAAAATGCCCGTCCAATCGTGGAGAACACGACGTGGAGCAGCCGCTGGCAGTGAGTGCCGGGTATCGAGAGTCTGTCGACCCTCCGGGGCGAAGGGAACACAACAGGCCGAGACGCTTGCCACGGGCTACGCGACGCGCTGCCCCGGGCCGCTGCGCGGCGGGGCCGCGTCGCTCCACCCGTGGCGACACCCCGACGCCCCGTTGGGGCGGTCCAATCCGGCGAAGGAAGCCAAACCGCCGTCTTCAGGGCCCGGTGGGTCAACCCACGTGGCCAATGGGGGCCATGGTTGGAGGTCGCGACAGCAAAGGTGGCGGCGGAGTGGGCTGGAAAGGAAAACGCCGGGGGCGGGTTGCCTCCGGCGTGTCCATGCGAGTGTGGGTTGTCGCTGGTGGTGCTCTTCGGTCACTCGGGCTTGAGGTTGATCGACTCGTCCCAGCGCTCGTAGGTGCGGCCCGCGTTGCCTGAGGAGTTGCTGAAGAAGTTCAGGCGGAGGCTGTTGGCGGTCAGGCGACCCGAGCCGCCCCAATCGCGGTTGAGGACGGCTTCGGGGCTGGTGCTACTGCACCGACTAGTGAATCGAGACACGCGGAGCATGACGTCAAGCTTGTGCGCGGCCGGTCGGTCGAGACGGGCGTCACACAACTCCGTTCGCGCTCGCCACCAACGGATCCGCTCAATTTTCGGGGCCGACTCCGCCTACTTGCCGTCTTCACGTCGGAGCGTCACTGTGCCGCTCGATCGCCCGATGACCTTTCCGTTGCGGACACTGTCGCTTCTCACATAGAACTCCATGGTGTCACCGTTGATTGTGCCTTTGCTTTCGTGGATGACATAGGACAGCCCCGGGTCATTTGTCGGCTCTGACGACACGACTGTGAGTTTGTTGCCGTCGGCGCGAATTGTCCAAAGAACGTGGCTGTTAGCAACTGGCCGCGCCGTTCTAAGAACAAAGGTGTTCCCGGTTCGGCTGTCGATCTTGGCACCGTCGGTCTGGTACTCCTTTCGCTGCCCGTTCCAGTCTTGGATCTGCGCGCCCGACCAAGTGCTGCCAACTGTCACTCGCGCGGCAGGAT